>JAGACP010000042.1 GCA_017614055.1 Erysipelotrichaceae bacterium
ATGTAGAGTTCACCGTCGGTGATCTCTTCCAGTCCCGCGATCATCCTCAGGGTGGTGGACTTGCCGCATCCTGAAGGACCTACGAGAACGATGAATTCCTTGTCCTTGATCTCGAGGTTGAAATCCTGGACGGCTACGACGCCTTCATCGGTGATCTGCAGGCTTGGTACGAAACCGTCTTCGTCGGCAGGAAGGACTTTGACCTTCTTCGCCGCTTTCTTGTTCTGCTTGATCTCCTCAGCTGTGATCGGATAGATCTTCTTGATGTTCTTTAACGTAATACTTGACATTGAATGTGCTCTGGCAGTTCGGCCTTCGCCTTGCCGCCTCGCCCCGTACCGACATAAAGATACGGGACCTTTTCAGCATGTCTCCACTATGCTGACCCGCGAGCCACGGAAACCTCCTTCTTTCTTACCGCCTTGTTAGGTGGAGCGCAGTATTATCTAAGTTAATTATGCCAATTGAGATATGGTTATTCCTTGTAAATATGTAAACTGTTCTTTCAAAAAAAGATAAGGATAGAAAATTATAAATCAATGCATTTATTTTGATTTTTTCATTCTGAAGGGCTCTGCTATCCTAAAACTGAAAAAGAGGGTTTTACTATGCACGAGATAAAAACGATAGAAGTCAACGGCGTTACCCTGGCCTACAGGGAATACGGAAGCGGAGACAAGTATCTGCTTTCGACACAGAACTTTTTCTTCAAGGACAGCCACATGGCTCTGCTCGGACAGGAACCTTACGACTATCACTGCTTCCTGGTATACATGAGAGGATACGGCGAATCTTCGCATATCTTCGACCAGGAAAAGAGAGACTACGCGAAGATCTGGGGCGAGGATCTGATCGCCTTCGCGGAAGCGATGGGGATAGAGTCGTTCTACTATACGGGCATATCCCACCGCAACTGGGCCGCCTGGTACATCGCCTTCCACAGACCTGAGCTGATAAGGGCTTATGTATGTGTCGACGGTATAGTCCAGTATCACGAGCAGAGAGATCTGCCTGCGCCTCTGGCGAAAATGAGAGACCACGCGGAAGAGTTCGTCGGAAACGAGGAACAGCTGAGAAAGACCGCCTGGATGGAATACTGGCCTACCGAGAATCCGCAGAGACTGGCGAGAAGGAAAGCCAATTTCGAGGAGCATCTCGATATCCTGATGCACAGGAAGAAGGAAGAGTTCGCTCTGCCGATGCTTGGAGACATGACCGGATGCGAAGCCAAAAGCCAGGAGGAGCTGCTGGAAAGACTCAAGGAGATCAACTTCCCTGTGCTTATCTGGGAAGGTGGGCTGGATCCTCTGGCTACGCCTGAAGCGGCGCTTGAAGTCGCCAAGGCCATTCCGGGTGCCCATTATCTGATGTACCAGCACTTCGGACACGGAGCGGCTGACGAGATGCCTGAACTGGCCGCCAGGGACTGCGACCGCTTCTTCAAGGACGTCGAGGGGAGGGTCCTGTAGCCATGAAGCTGCAGCTTGCCCTGATGTTCGGCGAACACATGGTCCTTCAGCAGGGAACTGAGATCCCTGTCTGGGGAAGGTGTGCCAAGGACGACGAGATAACGGTGGAGCTTGGAGAAACGGCAGAGAAGGCAACTGCCGTAAACGGCGAGTGGATGCTTTCGCTGCCTCCAATGGAACCGTGCGATAAAACGACGATGAAAGTGTCTTCGAGACTTACGGATGAGAAGATAGTCTTCGAAGATGTCGCGATAGGCGAGGTCTGGCTGGCAGGCGGTCAGTCGAACATGGAATTCATCATGAAGTACGACTATGATGCCAGGGAGACCATCAAAACCGCAGATGACGAGGGACTGCGCTATTTCTGCTTCCCTCACACTCCTTTCCTGGGATATCTGGAGAAGGAACCGTGCGCAGACCAGGGCTTCTGGAGAAGATGGCAGGGCGAAGACAACAAGAAGATGTTTTCGGCCATCGGCGCATACATGGGAAAGATATTGAGAGACAGACTCGGCTGCCCGGTAGGCATTATCTCCTGCAACTGGGGCGGAACTCCCGCTTCGGCCTGGACTTCGATGGAGGATCTTCAAAGCAACGAGAAACTGAGGCCGGTCCTGGAAGAGTACGAAAACAACTGTTCAAAGATAGACTGGAAGAAATACTACGAGACTTCCGAGCTTCCTGTCCCCGTTCCTACAAAGGAACAGCTGGAATTCGAAGACCGATTCATGATGGGTGAGGACATGACCGAGTTCTTCAAGAATCTGGGGAATATGCCCATGCCTGACATCAGTGTCTGGTCCACTTATCCCATAGCGCCAAGAAGCGCTACAAGACCGGCAGGTGTTTATGAGACGATGCTGAAGAAGGTCGCTCCCTATGCCATGCGCGGAGTAATCTGGTATCAGGGCGAAGACGACGATGCCAGAGGCTGGTATGACTTCTACGACGAAAGCATGATCACGATGATCGGATGCTGGAGGAAACTGTGGGGCTGGGATTTCCCGTTCTATCAGATCCATCTGGCTCCTTTTGAGGGGGTAGGCGTGACGGCTGCCAAGAAATATGATCTTATGCGCCGCAAGCAGGCCATCGCATCTTCAAGTCTTGAAGGCGTCTACGACGTCTGCATCCTCGACGCCGGAGAACCTTTGAACATCCATCCGCGTCACAAGAAGATGGTGGGCGAAAGACTGGCATACATCGTCATGAAACATACATACGGCGACGACAGCAGGGAAGCCGACTGTCCGATATTCAGGAATGCCGAAAGAAATGATGATGAAATAACAATATATGTCGATCATGCGGCGGGAGGTCTTGAAGTGAAGAACGATCTCAAGGCCATTCTGTCCGTCATGAATGAAGACAAAGAGATCGACTATGACTGCAAGGTCGAAGGCGATCACATAACGATCACCGGAAACTTCGAAGGCAAAGTAACCATAAAATACTGCGAAATGAACTACTGCCTGGCGGCGATATTCAACAGTGAAGGAAATCCGCTGTTCGGTTTCACGTGCGAGGTGCAACGATGAAAGCAAGAGAAGTAATCGACAGGATAAAGGAATATCATCCCGCTTTTCCCGAAGACTATCACGGATGCGACGACTACAAGTGCGGCGATCCCGATATCGAATGCACGGGCATAGTCACCGCCATGGCCGCCACGGTCAACGTGATCAGGAAGGCTGCGGAACTCAAAGCCAATCTGATCGTCGTCCACGAGCCGACTTTCTATACCTCGGCCGATGAAGGCGGATGGTCTGAGGACTTTTCTAACGAAGTCTATGAAGAGAAAAAGAAGATGCTGGATGAATACGGAATCGTCGTCTGGCGCGATCACGACCATATGCACGCCCACCGTCCCGATGCGATATTCGCGGGCGTGCTGAAATATCTTGGATGGGAAGACAGGGCGATCATCGATACCGATACGGGACTGTTCGCCCATTATCTGGTGGATGTCGAACCACAGAGCGTGAGGCAGCTTGCCGATCATCTGATCAGGACCATCGGCATCAACGGCGCAAGGATCGTCGGCGATCCCGAGAATATCGTCTCAAAGGTCGCACTGGTGGGGCATCTGTTCCCCAACGAATATCGGAAACCTGACGGAACAAAAGGCGAGTATTCCGTGAAGGTCATAGAAACATTGGAGAAAAAGGCGGATGTGATAATACCGGGAGAGGTCATAGACTGGACCGTGATGTCCTATATCCGCGACGCCATGCAGCTCGGCAAGAACAAGTCCGCCATCTGCATAGGCCATTTCAACTGGGAAGAACTGGGAATGAGATACATGAAGGACTGGCTGGAGGAGCTCATCGATCATGAGCTTCCTGTCACCTATGTTCCGAGTGAAGATATGTATGGATACATCGTTAAAGGAGGAGAATAGAAGATGCTGGTGAAAGAACTGATGCCATTGATGACCGTCCATGGACGTACGGTCTATGACGAGGAGAAGGAAGCCCTTTTCTGCAACTGGAGCCTTTCAGGCCTCAGTATCGGAGTGAAGGGAACATATCTGAAAGTGAAGGTCCTGGCCGACAGCGATCAGATCCCCGGCATGCCGGGAATGCCTCAGCCTCCGGCAGACTGGCCGTGCATCGGCTGCGCTGAAGGCGACGAGCTGTTCTACCGTCATGAATGTAGGGAGAACGAAGAGACTCTAACGGTGTGGCAGAGCGAAGAAGAGAAAGAAATAAAACTCAGACTTGTCAAGGTATCGGAGAATGCCAGAGGAAAGCTGGGCATCGTCGGACTGGAGACGGACGGAGAATTCTTCAGGGCTGCCGATGATAGACCGCGCATGGAGATCATCGGTGATTCGATCACCTGCGGTTTCGGCAACGAAGCTCCAAACAATGCGTTCGAATTCAAGACCGGCGAAGAGAACGGCTGGATGACCTATGGCGCACTGGCTGCCAGAGCCTTGGGCTATGATCTTTCGATGATCTGCGAATCAGGCATCGCCGCAACGAAACCCGAGCATCCTCTGTTCCCGATGCACGCGATGGAGGACATCTACACCAAGACCGACGAACCGTATGCGGTCAAGTATGGAAAAGAAAATACCGAATGGGATTTCGAAAAACATCACAATGACATCGTCGTCATAAATCTGGGAACCAACGATACGACTCCCATACGTTTCTACAGGGATTTCAGAGACATCGATCCGATGAACGACTGGTTCCATGCAAGATTCAAAGAATTCGTGAAGATGGTGAGAAAAGCCAACGGTCCCGATACTTTCATCTGCTGCACGATGGGACCGATGGAACATTATGTATATCACCACATAAAAGAGATAGTGGAAGAGATCAAGGAAGAGACGTCAGATCAGAAGATCTGCTGCTTCGCCTACATACCTATCAACGTGATGACCGAAGGATACGGCGCTGCCGGACATCCTTCCGCCAAGACCCATCTGCGCATGGGCAATGAGCTTGCGAACTACATCCGCAAGTATGTGCTGGGAGAAGAAACATGCTGAAAGACAAACTGAACGGTTTCGATCCTGAAAGCTGGACGGCACCCGGACTGAAGGAGGACATGCCTCACGGAGACATGCCGGGAGACAAGATCAGGATCGATGAAGGACATATCGCGAAAGCTGCTAAGATCTTACCCGTCCTCATCCGGAAGATGAAAGAGACCGGTGAAGAGAAGATCGTCGTCTCGGTCTTCGGAGGATCGGGAGTAGGCAAGAGCGAGATCGCCTCTTTGCTGGCATATTATCTTCAGGAAGCGGGCATCAAGGCCTATGTGCTTTCGGGAGACAATTATCCTTACCGCATCCCGCTGTACAACGATGCGGAGCGTCTTTCCATCTTCAGGGCAAACGGACTTAAGGGGCTTGTGGCTTCCGGTCTTTATGACAGAGACATTCAGAACAAACTTGACGGTCTCTGGAAGGACGAGACCGATCCTGATCCGAAGATGATCGAAGAGTATCCGTGGCTCAAGCATTACCAGGAAGCCGGAAGAAAGGCTCTGGGCGAATACCTTGGTACGGAGAAGGAACAGGACTATGTGCAGATAAACCAGATCCTGAAGGCTTTCAAGTCAGGTGACGAGAAGATATATCTCAAGCGCATGGGAAGAAGCGAAGATGAGCGCTGGTACGATGAAGTCGATTTCTCGGATACAGGCGTCCTGATCATCGAATGGACCCATGGCGGAAACAGGAACATCGAAGGGATAGACATTCCTGTCCTGCTGAATTCGACTCCTGAAGAAACAAGGGAACACAGAAGACTGAGGGCCAGGGACGGCAAGACCGATTCCGCCTTCACGACGATGGTCCTGGAGATCGAACATATGGAACTTGACGACCGCGCCTCTTCGGCGGCGATCATCATGTCCAAGGCGGGAGAGTTCCTGGATCCCGCATCATTCTAGGAGGTTTCATGGAAGAAAAGAAAATGGGCATCGGTACGCTTCTGAACGCCTATCCCGACAGTGTGGGAGGAAGGCTTTCTGATATCGTATCGCTGCTCAAGAGAGAAGAAT
>JAGACP010000043.1 GCA_017614055.1 Erysipelotrichaceae bacterium
CCATCAGTGGAGACTTTTTTATTTCTTGATGTTGAGTCTGGCCTTCAGCTCGTAGATGACTTCCTTCCGGTTGATGATGATCATCACCACCAGCAGGACGAACGATGCGACGTTGAATCCGAAGGCTACCCAGTTGGTGATCGGCAGACTGTGCAGCGAGTACGGCAAAGATATCAGATAAAGCACGGCAAGCAGCAGTATCGAAGCCAGATGCCTGTCCTTGCGGTCATATACAGCGAAGTAGATTATCCCCATTATCAGTACCGTCGAGAACATCACGATCGGTATGACGGTCTGACCCCATCCGGGTGCAAGGAAATGGTCGATGATGCCAAGCAGCACCATCGCATATATGAAAGCCCTCATCGCATGGGCGTAGATCGAGAATTCGACAAGCTTCAGCGAGAACGCCAGACGCCACACCGCAAACAGCGAGAACGCGACGACCAGCGACCAGGGTTTTGTCTTCGTCAGCAGGTTCACGATGATACATATCACGGCAGCCGCAAGGAAAGCGATGCGCGAATAGTTGCGCAGATATGTGTAGAGCGTGCTCTGTCTCTTGGGTATCGGATAGACTATCCTAGGATTCATACTCCTCGCTTCCTTCCACCGTTATCGAAAGACCTTCCTCTTTAAGAAGATCATATATCTCGTTCTCGAACGAATCATCCTTCGTTGCCTTGGACACCGTCAGACGCATCTTGCCGTCATAGCTCACCAGTGCGCACGCTGCGCGGTTGGGTCTCGTCGGGGCGATGATGAAATCGAAACTTTCGATGAGATTCTTCATCCTTTCAGGAACTTCGATGTTTCCGAGATTGGACAAAGTCATGGCGATGATCCTGTTCCCCAGATAGCCGTAGGCCAGCTGGATGACGGGAGTCTTCATGATCATCGGTACTCTGTCGATCATCTTTATCAGATTGCCGGTAGTGGCCATCATCTGGTTCATCAGGGACTCATCCCCCTTCTCCACGATCTGTCTTCTCATCTCTTTCACCATCGACTTGAGATCCCCTATCTCCTCAGGCTTCATGGAAGCCGAGAAATACATCGAATAGTTCCTCAGAGTCTTCGATCCGTTGAACTTCCTCATGTTCACAGGGACCTGGATGTTTATGACGCCGTCCTTCCTGCTCATGCATCTGTTGGATGCGATGAACAGTATCGCCAGCATGTACGCCGTGACGGTCCCCGAATACTTATGCGCCCTCTTCAGGACTTCCTCTCCGTTGAGTTCGAAATGGATTATCCTGTTTATGTTCACTCTCGTCAGCTTTCCGTCAAGCTGCAGCGAACTTTTGTCCAGGAACGTATTTAGATCTTTCGCTGCGGTGGTGTTGTTGAATTCGTTGACCAGTTCGGCGGGATCCACCTCCTCATTTATGTCCAGCACGTCCGTTCCGTATCCGATCCTCTTGCCGAGCAATCTGAAATACTCTGCCAGAAGAGTCTTCAGGAAGGTCATTCCTCCCGAACCGTCGGTTATCGCATGGAAGTACTCGATGCTGATGCGCTTCTTGTAATAGAGTACCCTGAAAGACTTGAAACTTCTCAGGATTATGGATATCGGCTTGCACGGGATATCGTTCTCCGGTTCGACCTGGTGGATGTTGTTGGTGGTCTCCAGATAATGCCAGAAGATGCCCGACTTTATCACTGCCGAAAAGCTCGGGAAACGCTTCATCGTGAAATCCAGCGCCAGCTGCAGTATTTCAGGTACTATCTCATCCCTCAGATTCGCCGACAGTCTGAACAGCGGCATCTGTCCGAACTTCATGCCCAGAGGATAGACGATGGCCGCGTTGTCCAGCGAGATGTACTGCCGTTCATTGTGACGGTAGAAGTCACCCAGATTGTCGGGATCCATCAGATTCACGATCCTTTCGACGCTGTATCCGTGATCGGTATAGTATTCGAAAGCGCGGTAGAAATGTTCTATGAGTTCGTTCTTCCTCACCATCGGAAGATCGATCCTGCCGTCAAGCACCGTGAAAAAATTCTCGATCCTGTCGGCATCTTTCCTGGGAAGTCCTCCCGATAGTTTGTTCACGATATGCTCATACTGTTTCATCGTCATGTTCTATACATCTATTATACTGTTTCCTTTATTTCATATATATCAAAGAATATTTTTATGGTAGAATTATAAAGTCATATAGACTTTAAAGGAGAAAAGAATGAGCAAGAAATACGTTTATATGTTCGCTGAAGGTAATGCGAACATGCGTGAACTCCTTGGCGGTAAAGGTGCCAACCTGGCGGAAATGGCCAGTCTGGGATTACCGGTACCTTATGGTTTTACGATCACCACTGAAGCCTGCAATGCTTACTATGATGACGGAAAGAAAATCAACAAGGATATCATGTCACAGGTCAAGACTGCCCTGGCCAAGCTTGAGAAGCAGGCCGGCAAGAAACTTGGCGACCCTAAAGATCCTCTGCTTGTTTCAGTCAGATCCGGTGCAAGAGCCAGCATGCCTGGCATGATGGACACCATCCTTAACCTCGGCATCAACGACGAAGCAGCCGAGACGATCGCAAAGAAGACAAACAACGAGAGATTCGCATACGACTCATACCGTCGTTTCATCCAGATGTTCTCCGACGTCGTCATGGAACTTTCCAAGAAGAGATTCGAAGAGATCATCGATGATCTCAAAGCCAAGAGAGGCGTCAAACTCGATACCGAACTCGATGCCGACGACATGAAGGAACTCGTGAAGAAGTTCAAGGCCTTCTACAAAAAGGAACTCAAGGCTGACTTCCCGCAGGATCCTCAGGTTCAGCTCGTAAAGGCCATCGAGGCCGTGTTCCGTTCATGGAACAACCCTAGAGCCATCTTCTACCGCAAGGAAAACGACATCCCTTCTTCATGGGGTACTGCCGTAAACGTCCAGATGATGGTATTCGGAAACATGGGCAACGACTGCGGTACAGGTGTTGCCTTCACCAGAAACCCTGCAACGGGTGAAAAGAAACTGTTCGGCGAATTCCTGATGAACGCCCAGGGCGAAGACGTCGTCGCAGGTGTCAGAACTCCTCAGACGATCGACCAGCTCAAGCAGGTAATGCCTGGCGCATACAATGATTTCGTCAAGATCTGCAATACGCTGGAGAACCACTACCACGACATGCAGGATATGGAATTCACCATCCAGGAAGAGAAACTGTTCATGCTTCAGACCAGAAACGGCAAGAGGACAGCCAACGCCGCCCTCAAGATCGCCTGCGACATGGTCAAGGAAGGCAAAGTCACTATCGATCAGGCTCTCATGATGGTAGAGCCTAAGCAGCTTGATGCCCTTCTGCATCCGCAGTTCGATGCCGATGCTCTGAAGAAGGCAAAGCCTATCGCTACCGCCCTTCCTGCTTCTCCTGGCGCTGCCTGCGGTCAGATCGTATTCTCCGCTGAAGACGCCGTAAGAGAACACAAGAACGGAAAGAAAGTCGTGCTGGTAAGACTCGAGACCTCTCCTGAGGATATCGAAGGCATGGCTGCCGCCGAAGGCGTCCTGACCGTACGCGGAGGCATGACCTCGCATGCGGCCGTCGTCGCCAGAGGCATGGGCGAGTGCTGCGTATCAGGATGCGGCGACATCGTCATCGACTATGCCAAGAAGCAGTTCACGCTCCATGGCAAGACATACAAGGAACTCGACTGGCTGTCACTGGACGGTTCTACAGGAAACATCTACGGCGAAGCCATCAAGACCGTTCCTGCATCTATCTCAGGCGACTTCAAGAAGTTCATGAAGTGGGCCGATGAAAGAAGGACGCTCCAGATCAGGACCAATGCCGATACACCTCGAGATGCAGCCCAGGCTGTCGAATTCGGTGCCGAAGGTATCGGACTTGTAAGAACAGAACACATGTTCTTCCAGGAAGACAAGATCAAGGCCATCAGAGAGATGATCGTCTCTACCACTCCTGAACAGAGGAAGAAGGCTCTTGAAAAGGTATTGCCTCTCCAGCAGAAGGACTTCGAAGGAATCTACGAAGCAATGCAGGGCATGCCGGTAACCATCCGTTACCTGGATCCGCCTCTACATGAATTCGTTCCTACAGGCGAAAAAGAGCAGAAAGCTCTCGCAAAGGAAATGGGCATCTCCCTGACTACGCTCAAGGATGTCTGCGACGGTCTCCATGAAGCCAACCCGATGATGGGCCACAGAGGCTGCCGTCTTGCCGTTACCTATCCGGAGATTGCCGAGATGCAGACCAAGGCCGTCATCAGAGCCGCCATCAAGGTCAACAAGAAACATCCTAAGTGGCATGTCGTTCCTGAGATCATGATCCCTCTGGTAGGCGACAAGGCTGAACTCAAGTATGTCAAGGACATCGTCGTCAGAACTGCCGATGCGGAGATCGCGAAGGCCAAGACCAAGCTGAACTACCACGTCGGTACGATGATCGAGATCCCTCGTGCTGCCATCCTGGCTGACGAGATCGCCGAAGAAGCTGAATTCTTCTCATTCGGCACGAATGACCTGACTCAGATGACATTCGGATTCTCAAGAGATGACGCAGGCAAGTTCCTCGGATCTTACTACGACGCGAAGATCTACGAACAGGATCCGTTCGCCAGACTTGACCAGCACGGTGTAGGCATCCTCATCGAAACAGCCGTCAAGCTCGGCAGACAGACACGTCCTGATATCAAACTCGGTATCTGCGGCGAACACGGCGGCGATCCGGCTTCCATCGAATTCTGCGATAAAGTCGGTCTCACCTACGTTTCTTGCTCACCATATAGAGTCCCAATCGCCAGACTTGCTGCTGCACAGGCCGCGATCAAGCATAATCCCAAACCTGTGAAGAAAGCCGCAAAGAAAACTGCGAAAAAGACTTCAAAGAAGAAATAACAGATTCTGACTAAAAAGGAGATCTCGCATGAGATCTCCTTTTTCTTTTGCTCATTTATCTGAATGCTTTTTGATAAGATATAGATGTATCCGATTTCGAAAGGAAAGACAAACATGAATAACTACAGAGTCTCTAGTCTTGACAATCTGTACATCAAAAGACCATACAGGCGGATGAGAATATCTTCATTCGACCGCAAGGGATTCAACGACGACCGTCTCCATATCGGACCGGGAAAGACCGTTGATTTCGCGAAGATCGAAGGTCCTGCGGTGATAACCCATTTCTGGTGCACCTACGGAAACATCAGGAACGGGGACAAGACCGGAGCGGTCGGACATGAAGCGTACAACCTCAGGAAAATGATCCTGACGGTATACTGGGACGATGAAAAGGATCCAAGCATCGAAGTTCCTCTGGGCGATTTCTTCGGCATGGGACACGCCCGGTGCAAGGTGTACAATTCCGCACCGCTGCAGATGACGTCGGAAGAAGGACACGGATGCAACTGCTGGTTCCCTATGCCTTTCAGGAAGAACGCGAGATTCCAGCTGAAGAACGAATGCCACAATGAGACGGTGTTCTATTTCTACATAGATTATGAACTGGTGGATGAGCTTCCTGAAGACAGTCTTTATTTCCACGCCTCATGGCACAGAGAGATGCCTACGAAAGGCAAGGATGAATCAAAATACAAGTCGCATACCG
>JAGACP010000044.1 GCA_017614055.1 Erysipelotrichaceae bacterium
GATGGATTTCGACATGCAGTCGGACTGGGATTATCTTGAGCATGTCAAGCAGATATTCGAACCGTATGGGACAAAGTTCTACTATGTCGAACTCATCGCGCCGCAGAGTGTGAGGCTGGAAAGAAATGTCACCGAGAACCGTCTCAGAAACAAGGCTTCCAAGAGGGATATCGAAGTATCCAACCAGCGTCTGATCAACGATGACAGAAATCACAGATGCGTGAGCTATGAAGGGGAGTTTCCTTTCGAGAATTATCTGAGGATAGAGAACTCCGACAAGAGCGCCGAAGAGGTTGCAAAGATCATAAAAGAAACGTTTGATCTTTAGTTAAGAAATAACATACGACCGCATTACTGCGGTCATATTGTTTCATGAATATCATTGAATGAAATACAATTAAATCAGAGTTACACGGAGGAAACAATATGAGATGCATGGTTACATATGACACCCATCACGGCAGTGCCAGGAGGCTTGCGCAGATCATAGCCGACAGACTGGGTTGTCTTTGCGTAGATGTCGATACGCCTTTCCAGGCCGAGGATGCTGGTGCATATGACAATCTGATACTGGTCTTCGGTTTCAGAGGTCCGTATACCGCCCAGCTGACGAAGCTGTTCATCGGCAACATGAAGGGAAAGCTCAACTATAAGAATCTGATAGTAGTCGGTGAAGGTCTGTTCTCCGAGAAAGAGTTCCCGGGTGTAGCCGAGGGCATCAGGCAGATGGCCGAGCCTTATACTTTCAACACATTCTTCATGAAAGGACAGCTGAGAGTGGATACTCTGACTCCTGAGGAGCAGGCGCTGCTTGGCAAGTTCAGCGAACTTACGGGCATGCAGATAACGGACATGGGCAAATTCAAGGAAGAGGATGCACAGGAAATAGCCGGAAAGATCCATGATCTTCTTTCGACGCTTCCTGTACCGGAGGATCCCGATGCCGGAGTGACCAGATGGATCTGCACGGTATGTGGATATGTACATACGGGAGACGATCCTCCTGAGAAGTGTCCGCTGTGCGGTCAGCCTTCTACGGTATTCAAGAAGATGGAATAAGACAAGGATGCTCAGGCATCCTTTTTAATACTGCAATGACAATGTGTTAATATTTATATGTTACTGTTTCAGGGGAGGATCAAGATGTATCGTTTCTACGGTCATGAGAATATATCCGATGAGATCCTGTCGATATACGACAGGCTTTCGCATATCTGGGCTGCAGATACCTGCGCTCCGAGGATGAGAGACAGATGGTCCAAGGACGATCCTACTCTCGGCCAGTGTTCAATAACGGCTTTCCTGGTACAGGATATTCTGGGCGGAAGGGTATATGGAATAGAGCTTCCTGACGGCAACTATCATTGTTTCAACGTGGTGGATTGCGTTGTCTTCGATCTGACCAGCGAACAGTTCGACGAGACTCTGGATTATGAGGATTGTGTCGAGCAGTTCCGCGAGGATCATTTCAGGAAACAGGAGAAGAAGGAGCGTTATCTTCTGCTCAAGGAAAGGTATGAACGTGAGGTTAAATAGATGAATAATCATTTGAACAAGATCGCATTGTCGTCAATTACGGCAGCCGTGTATGTGGCAGCCTGTCTGGTACTCTCGCCGATCAGCTTCGGTCCCGTGCAGTTCAGGTTTGCGGAGATGCTTTGTCTGCTTTCCATAGATTACATGTGGGCATATGTCGGCGTGATCATCGGCTGTTTCATTTCGAATACGTTCTTCGGAGGTCTGGGAATACTGGACATGGTATTCGGTACGCTGGCTACGGTCATAGGATGCGGACTGGCGCATGCGTTCAGAAAAAAACTGACCGGAGGTTATCCTCTGATCAGTGCACTGATGATCGTCATCGCCAACGGCGTGATAGTGGGAATAGAACTGGGGATCATCCTTGAGACTCCTGATCTCATTCCTCTCTACATACTGGAGGTCGCTTTCGGCGAACTTGTGGTGATGCTTGTGGGTCTGCCTGTATACAAGAGACTCAAGGCGGACATAGACAGCCGTCTATCCTAGGCTTTCGATAAACTTCTTTACGATATCGAATCCTGATATGAAGGTTCCGATCGAAGAGAAGATGTTGGCGAACAGTACCACCAGAAGCGTCCTGGTGACTCTGTTCTTCCAGAAGCCTTTAAGGGTGGATGTATCTTCGACGATGTCTTCGAAATCTTTGACTTTAGGTTTCCTGATGCTTGCCTCTACAAGACCGGCAAAGAAGCCTGAAGCAAGAAGAGGGTTCAGGGATGTAAGCGGAGCTGCTATGAAAGCGGTGAGTATCGAAAGAGGATGACCCAGCGCAAGCAGCACTCCCAACGCGGACAGGATGCCGTGCCAGAGAGCCCATGACTTTATCTGGCTGAGTCCCATGTCTCTGTTGTTTATGATGGTCCAGGCTATGATGCCTATTATCGCTATCGGAATGATGTATTTCAGATAGCTTTTTTTCTTTTCCACGGTATCAAGTTCAGCGATATCGATGTCTTTGTCGAGATTGTCTTTTATCCCGAAACTGTGGGCGGCGCCGATGATGGCCATGATCTTCTTTCCGGGAGCCGTCTTTATCTTCTGACAGAGATACTGGTCTCTTTCATCGACCAGGACCTGCTTTACTGTCGGAAATTCTTTGCCGATGTCAAGGATCGCGGCTTCCAGCGCATCTGCTTCCTTTAGTTTGGCGAGGTCTTCCTCGGATATGTCTTCGTCTTCGAATATCGAAGTTATTATTCCTGAAAGGAGCTTCAGTTTCTCGCCTGTCTGGAGCTTGTTCCAGATACGGGAGAAGGTGGTTTTTACCGAACGGTCGGCGAGTACGAGATTAAGATCATTCTCTTCCGCGAGTTTCATTCCCAGCATCATCTCGGCTCCGGAGGTGGAGTCCATGGATCTGGCTATCCTTTTCTGGAACGACGAAAGGATTACATTGACCAGCAGGAAACCTACCTGTCTGTCTTTTATGATCTTGACGATGTCCGTCTCGCGCCATTTTTCGGGATTCTTGAGTTTGTTGTAGCGGTCCTGATCGAGTTCGATGCATATGGAATCAGGCTTCACCTCGTCGAAACAGCTCTGCACGTCTTCGACGGAATTCTTCGAGACGTGCGCCGTCTTGACCAGATATATCTCTTTGTCCTGGTAGTCCAGTCTCACGATATTTTCATTCATAACCATATTATACATTGTATAATTATAAAGTGACTAAATCAGAGGACCGTGAATTCGAAGAGATCCTGAACAAGTATCTCGAACACCCGGAAGTCAAGAAGATGAGCGAATACTGCGCCCACGGGAATGTCAGCGTTCTGAACCACAGCATAGCCGTGGCAAGATGCGCATATGACCTCAACAGGAAACTGAAGGTCAATGCCGACCTTGATACGCTGCTTGTGGGGGCTCTTCTGCATGATTTCTATCTATATGACTGGCATGATGCTTCGATCAGGGTCCCGCTGTTCAAGATGCATGGTTTCACCCATCCCGAGAAGGCGAGGGAGAATGCGGTAAGATACTTCGATGTGGATGACAGGGTCCAGGAGGTCATCAGGTGCCACATGTGGCCATTGACTCTGAGATCCGTTCCGAAGCATAAGGAAGCGATGCTGGTATGCATGGCGGACAAGATGGTCGCGCTGAAGGAGACGATACATGATAGATAGATACATCATATATTTCTTCATACTCAGTTTCGTGGGATACATCTATGAATGCATCGTCATGACGATCTGGATAGGCAAGTGGGACAACAGGGGTTTCCTGTTCGGACCCGTTATTCCTATATACGGCTTCGGCGCCCTGTTCGGGACGATATTGTTTCAATATCTTTATACTGATTACACGCCGATGTCGGTGTTCGTCATAGGCATGGTCGCTTCGGCGATACTGGAATATACGGTCCACTATGCGATGGAGAAGCTGTTCAACGCCTACTGGTGGGATTATTCAAAGGCTCCGCTGAACATCAACGGACGCATCTGTCTTCCTGCGACGGTAGGTTTCGGGATCGCTGCGCTGATCATCGTGTATGGAATAAACCCGCACCTCATGCCCGTCCTTATGGGCATGGACGATACGCTTGCGGATGTGCTGGCGATCGTGCTGGTGATCATCTTCACCGTCGACTGGACGCTTACCGTATCCATCCTTTCCAGCTTCACCAACAGAGTGGAGGCGATGGACAGTTTCATAAACGAGCACATGGAGAACATCGTCGGCACGGTGCTGGACGAGTCCGATGCGCTCAACTACCGTTTCTACAATGTCTTCGACAAGCTTGAGGAGCGCCGGAAGACTCTCATCAGTGATAGAATAGAGAAGACCGTCAGTTCGATGAGCGACATCTACAGGACATCGCTGTCCAAGATAAGAGGGTTCAGGGGCAAGAATGCCGGCAGATTGAACTACATGCTGTCGAGAGTGAAAAACAGGGTACTGAGGAAAAAGAAACAGGATGAATGACAAGATAGTCATCCGCGGAGCCAGGGTCAACAATCTCAAGAACATCGACCTTGATCTGCCGAGAAACAAACTGATCGTCATGACTGGTCTTTCCGGTTCGGGAAAGACTTCTTTGGCGTTCGATACGATATATGCGGAAGGACAGAGAAGATACGTGGAATCTCTGTCGAGCTACGCCAGGCAGTTTCTGGGAGGAGTTGACAAGCCTGACGTCGATTCGATTGACGGCCTTTCGCCGGCCATCGCCATCGACCAGAAGACCACCTCAAACAACCCGCGTTCCACCGTGGCAACGATCACGGAGATATATGATTATCTGAGGCTTCTGTACGCAAGATGCGGCATAGCCTACTGTCCGAACCACAATGAACCGATAGAACCGATGACCATCAACAGCATGGTCAGGAACATCATGACCTTCGAAGACAACGAGAGGCTGGAGATACTGGCCAATGTCGTCACCAACAAGAAGGGCACTTTCAAGGATCTTTTCGAGAAACTCAAGAAAGACGGTTTCGTAAGGCTTTATGTCGACGATCAGATGTACGACATCGAAGAGGTTCCCGAACTCGACAAGAACAAGAGACACAACATCGAAGTGGTCGTGGACAGGATCGTCAAGAAAGAAAACATCGAGACGAGGCTTACCGATTCCCTGGAGATAGCACTCTCTCTTGCGGACGGCACATGCGTCATCAAGCACGGAGACAGGAAGGATCTGTTCTCTTCGCATCAGGCATGTCCGAAATGCGGATTCACCGTTCCTACGCTTGAACCGAGACTGTTCTCTTTCAACTCCCCTTTGGGTGCCTGCGACCAGTGCAAGGGACTGGGAGTGACGATGTCGGTGGATCTGGACTATCTGATGCCCGACATGAGCAAGTCCATAGCCGAAGGCGGAATAAAATATTACAAGAACATCTACGGTTCGAACAATCTTGAATGGCAGAACTTTTCAAGACTGCTCGAGCACTACAACATATCTGAAGACAAGCCTCTGAACAAGATGAGCAAAAAGGAGATGGACATCATCCTTTACGGTTCCGACGAGGAGATAAAGTACACCGTGACTTCCACGGGAGGGACCACCTACAGCAAGTACGGCTATATCGAGGGAGTCAAGACAC
>JAGACP010000045.1 GCA_017614055.1 Erysipelotrichaceae bacterium
CCGGGGAATCCTTCCTCGAGATCCCTGGAAAAATATGAAAGCACGATCTCATCGTCTTTCAGTTCCTCGACCTTCCAGGTCTTGAACGCAAAGCCGTTGACGCCTCCGCCGTGAAGCTGGTTCATGTTGTCGTTGACGGAAAGTTCATAAGTCTCTCCGTTCAGCTCAAATCTGGCATTGCCTATCCTGTTGGCGTTCCTGCCGATGCTGGCGCCGATGTTCGAACCGTTGTTGGCGATATATTCCTCGTCAGTATCGAAACCAAGGACGATATCCTTTCCGGTCTTCTTGTCGATGAACCTGGTAAGGGTCGCACCCAGTTCGCTAACTTCAGCCTTCAGATATTCATTTTCGATCGTATATCTCATGTCATTCACTCTCCTGTCTTCATTATATAACGCAGCCTAGGACATCATCAGGCTGTGATCCAGCCTGCCTTCAGTATCGGCGAACTGCGAATTGTACAGTTTCCTGTAAATGCCTCCGCGCTTCTTCATCAGCTTCTCGTGGTCTCCCTGTTCCACTATCTTTCCGTTCGAGACCACCAGGATCTCGTCGGCGTTTCTGATCGTCGAAAGACGGTGGGCGACGATGATGGTCGTCCTGCCCTTCCTGAGACTGTTGAGCGCTTCCTGTATCAGCGCTTCGGTCGTATTGTCCAGAGAACTCGTCGCTTCATCAAGGATCAGGATCGGAGGATTCTTGAGGAACACGCGGGCTATCGAAAGCCTCTGCTTCTGGCCTCCCGAAAGCTTGACTCCTCTTTCGCCTATCTCGCTGTCGAAACCATCCGGCAGAGACATGACGTAGTCGTAGATGTTGGCCTTTTTTGCGGCCTTGATGACCTGAGCCATCGTCGCATCCTTCCTGCCGTAGGCGATGTTGTCGTAGAAGGAGCCCGAGAAAAGGAACACGTCCTGCTGGACGATCCCGATGTTCTCTCTGAGCGATTCCATCTTGATGTCTTCGATGTCTATCCCATTGATGCTGATGGTTCCGCTCTCGGCATGATAGAACTTCGGAAGCAGATGGCAGATCGTCGTCTTTCCTCCGCCGCTTGGTCCGACAAGCGCCACGGTCTTGCCTTTCGGAACGGTGAAACTGACGTCGTTGAGGACTTCCTTGCTGTCGTCGTCTTCACCGTAGGCGAAACAGACATTCTCGAAACGGATGTCTCCGTTTAATTTCTTATAATACCTGGCACTCTCCCTGTCCTCTTCCACCGGCAGATCGATGATCTCGATGAACCTCTCGAATCCCGTCACGCCGTCGTTGAACTGTTCCATCCACTGGACCAGCTGCAGTATCGGACTGGTGAAGAAGCTGATCGAAACGATGAAGCTCGAATAGTCGCCGAAAGTGATCAGCCCGTTGTAAAGGAATATGCCTCCGCTGATAAGACACACGACATTGAATATGTCGGTAACGAATATCGTCAGGGCATGCTGGAGAGCCATGGTGAAATACTGACCCTTCTTGGCGTCGACGAACTCCTTGTTTCCGGTCTCGAACTTCTGCAGTTCCCTGTCGGAATTGTTGAAGGCCTTGGTTATCCTTATTCCCGATACGGACGAGTTGACGTCGCTGTTGATCCTCGCCAGCGATTTCCTGGCGGCTCTTGAAGACATGATGTGCTTCCTTCTGACTGCGAACGTGATGAGCAGAAGGAATGGCGAACATGAGAATATGATCAGCGAAAGACGCAGGTTGATCCTTGAAAGATAAATCATCGAAAACAGGATGGAGAACACCGACATCACCACCATCTCCGGACCGTGGTGGGCAAGCTCGGATATCTCCTGCAGGTCGCTCGTGATGCGCGACATGATCTTGCCGGTCTCGTTGTTGTCGAAGAACGAGAAAGGAAGCTGCTCAAGTTTCCTGAACAGTTCCCTGCGCATGTCCGCCTGCATGTTCGTGCCTACCATGTGCCCGTAGTAGTCCACGCAGTACTTCATGATCATCTTGACGATGTAAGCCGCAAGCAGGATCACTCCGTATATGATTATCTGATCGAACTTCCTGTTCGGTATGAGATCATTCAGCATAAGCCTCGTTATTATGGGATAGGTTATTCCTATTATGGAGTTGCCCAAAGCGCACGACATGTCCAGGATGAACGTCGGCATGTAAGGCTTATAGTATGAAAAAAATCTCTTCAGCATAGCCTAATTCTACCATACGAAGAGATTTATATTTTATCAATGCTCTATTTGTTTCTCTCGCCCAGATTGAAATCCACTCTCTCCAGGACGTTCATCTTCTCGTCGTCAGGATGTTCGAGCAGCCTCTTGGACTGATTCAGGATGGCATCCTCGACCAGGTTCCTCGCCAGACGGCCATTGCCGCTGTTGGGATCGCCCTGATTCTGGATGATCGTGAAGTAATCCTGCAGAGGTCTCAAAGCATCTTCCGCGATGACGTAGTCCTTGCCTTTGGCGATGGACTTCGCTATCAGCATCAGTTCTTCGCCCGTGTAGTCGTCGAATTCGATGATGTTGGCGAAACGCGACTTGAGTCCGGAGTTGGCCTCCAGGAACTCCTGCATCTCCTTGGTGTATCCCGCGAGGATGACGATCAGATCGTCGCGGTGGTCTTCCATGGCCTTGACCAGGGTATCTATCGCTTCAAGTCCGAACGAGTCGTCCTTGCCTCTGTACAATGAATAGGCCTCGTCGATGAACAGCACGCCGCCCAGTGCGGACTGGATGACCGACATCGTCAGCGGCGCGGTATGTCCGACATACTTGCCGACCAGATCCGCCCTTGTCACTTCCACCAGCTGGCCCTGCTTCAGGATTCCGCAGGCCTTCATCATCCTGGATACGATCCTGGCGATGGTGGTCTTGCCTGTGCCCGGGTTGCCCGTGAAGATCATGTGCTTGGAGATCTCGTTGGTCTTGAGACCCTTCTGTTTCCTTATCTGGTTGATCTTCAGAAGATTCTCCAGAGAAAGCAGATAGTTCTTGACGAAATCCAGACCGACGATATCGTCGAGTTCCTTCTGGATCTCTTCCCTCTCCGCCCTGGAGTCGTCGATGACTTCCAGATCCAGAGACTGTTCGTTGAACGATACCTTGACGGTCTCGTCATATCTCAATGTGGCATCGGTGATGTCGTCGTACTTCAGCGCAACATCGACCATTTCGTTGTATATCTTGCTGACGGTAGGAGTAATCGAATCCGCTCCGTCGTTAGGCTCGTAGATGGACTTGAGATAGTCGTTGATGCTGTGATCGACGGTAAGATTCATCTCCAGCTGACTCTGACATCTTGTGATCAGCGATTCCACCAGCTGTTCGATAATCTTCACCAGAGACTCCTCATCGAGCTTCTTTGTCTGCACCTTGTCGTCGATCTTGTCCACGAAAGATTTGCCGAAGATGTCCATCAGCTTGGTAGGATTCTTCTCCGATACGAATACCAGCACCTTGTCGTTGCCGCTGAGGTGGTCGATGATATCGCCGGACAGCGTATTGGTAGCTTCAACCAGCTGATTGTTCTTGAGGGTGTAACGCTTGCCCAGAACGCAGCTTCCTTCCAGCACCAGCTCATTGAGCATGCGGTTGAAGATCGGCGACGCCTCCTCGAAATTCTCGATGAGGACGATCGGATTCCTGCCGCTCAGTGCCACGTACAGGTCCTGCAGGAACAGGATCTCCTGCGAGCTTGACTGGTATCTGGCCATGTTCAGGACGAACACCTCGTTGGATACCGCCAGGCCGTACTGCTTCAGCAGCTGGCCCATGGTGGTCACCATCTGGTATCTTCCCGTGCCGTTTGAACCGTAGAGGATGATGCTGTTGCGGATCTTCTGCGGATCGCTTCCCACGACGTAAGGTCTTCTGAAAGCCGTGGTGAAAGCCCTGCAGGCCTCGTCCTGACCGATTATCGTATTAGAAAGATCATTGTATATCTTGTCGAAGACTTCCTTGGAAGCCTTGCCTAGAACCACCGTCTCCGGAGTCTCGATGGAGATGTTGAAATCCTTCTCGATGTCCTTCTTCAGCTTGTTTAGATCCTCGTCGGAATAATTGAACTTGTTGATGAGCTGATTGATCTCATCCTGGTTCTGCTGAAGGATGCGGTTGAGCTCGCTCTCGGTATCCTTCAGGATATCCACCGAGTCATTGTAGATATTAGAAAAGGTTCTCCTTTTAGAGAAAACCTCGTTCATCATTTTTTCTTTTTCTTCCGTCTTGCTTGCCATGATTACAGATTAAGATTGATCTCCTTGTTTATCTTGTTCATCAGAAGCTTCTTGGACTCGTTCAGAGCCTGCAGCACATAGAACAGACCGTCATAGTAGCCCTTTTCATAAAGCTGCGAATGAGAGACGTTCTTCTGGATCTCGTCGTTGACTCTCGCTTCGATGACATAGAGATCCTTGGAGTTGTTGTAGGCATCCTTGTAGTACTTCTCGAGCGCATCCCTGTGTCCTTCGACATAGGCATTGACCTCGACGTAACCGTATGAGACATGTTCGATGATGCCCCTGAAGGCTTCGAAACGCGTATCGTATGTACCGATATCCTGAGGGATCGAAGGCCTCTTGATCAGCTTGATGTCCTGGGTATTCGAATAACGCGGAGTCTGGACCGTAGTATTCCACGTCGTATCGTCCTTGACCGAATCAAGATCGTTGAAGATGTCGTCGACATTCAGCTTCTGCTGCTTCTCGACTTCTTCGATCAGCTTGAACATATCAATGTTGTTGGCCATTACTGATCCTCCCTGAATGGAGTGTTTCCATATCCATCCTGCTTAAGCAGCGACTGCAGAGTATTGATGTCCGCATTCAGATTCATATAGTCGGCTTCATGAAGCGAATTGTAGATGATCTTCAGAGCCTCGTTTATAAGCTTAACCGTCTTGACCAGCTGAGTCTCGCACTTCTTGTAGTCGTCGCCCTTCACCGGCGAATCAGCCAGTTTCTTGTAGTCTTCCAGGATTCCCGTCAGGATAGGCAGATAGTATTCGTAAAGCTTGTTGAGCTTCGGATCCACCGTGCCGTCTTCCCTGTCCACGATGTCGATCTGCTTCAGCAGGTCGCAGGTCTGGTAAAGACCGTTAGTGACTTCCTCGTTGGAAAGACCCTGGTTGAGCGAGTTGATCTGGTCGATGAACTTGCCCGCATCGGAGAAAGAATCCTTGCTTTCTTCCTTCTTGGTCTCTTCCTTCTTCTTGGATTCCTCTTTCTTCCTGCCGGCTTCGTTCATGGCCTTGATATCCTTCTTGGATACCTTGCTCAGAGCCTCGATGACCTTGTCATAGGCTCCCGGATAGACTTCCTTGAGTTCCTTCAGCTGGCAGATCTTCTCATCCTTGTAGTTGACGTAAAGATTGTCCACCGTGCTGTAGACGCCGTTCTGCGTGCTTATCGAAACATCGTCAAAAAGCACCAGAGAGACATTGTTTTTGTAGTAATCAGCCAGTATCTTGTCGATGCTTCTGATCTTGGCGCTCTTCACATTGCTCTGATTGTACGCATTGTAGACGGTCTGAGTCTGCCTGCGGTTATTGTTGTAGGTCGTCCTGACATTGGGTCTGAAAAGACTCTGGAACAGCTTCGCGAATCCGTAGCCGATGAGTCCCATGGCGATGATCGGCGCGAACACATCCAGAAGATCCAGAGCAAAACCAAAGACATCGAACATCATGATGATCATGAACAATGTAAACAGTCCAGAAAATGGTCCTCTTCTTCTTCTCATACTAAAAAATATTATATCATCATAGAGTAATAAAAGTGTGCTAATTTCACAACAATTTTCACCCCATTTTCATTTAATTATATATAATTGAGTTAAGGAGGTATTGGATATGGAAAAATTTGAAGATACTGTAAAAGAAATGGAATCTCAGGTTCAGGAACTTGAAGACAATTTAGCCAGTGAAGTTGAAAAACTGGACGAAGAAGGCAAAGAAAAAGCCAGGATCCTGGTAAATAAAACCGAAGAGGCTATCAAATCTTCCATCGAAAAAGTCAGAGGCGTCATCGAGAACGTCAAAGAAGACGAGAAAGTAGACGAATTCCTCGACAAGGTAAAGGCTAAGTCAATGGAAGCCGTCGAGTTCACCAAGGAGAAGATCGGCGAACTGACCCACAAGAAGGAAGAAGCAAAGGAAGACACTCTTGAGAAAGCGAGCATCGACATCTCTGCCGAGTTCGACAAGATCAAGGATTCCGAGGCCCTCAAGAACATCTCTGAATTCCTGAATGACATCAACAAGAGGATCAACGAGTTCTTCGAGAGACCGGAAGTCAAGGAAGCCATCAACAAGGCTAAATCAACTACCGTAAACATCGCCGAGAAAGGCGTTGAAGGTCTGAAGAAAGTCCTCAATACCGAGGAGATCGAAAAGGCCAAGGAAGAAAAACCTGAGGAACCAAAAGAATAACAATACCAATTGTTAGAAAAAGAAAGGCTATCGCAAGATAGCCTTTTGTTTATATCTTATGAAGCTGTCCGTCCTTCAGCATCACCCTCTGGTCGGACATCGAACTCACCGAATCCGAGTGTGTGACCACGATGATGGTCTTGCCGTAGTCGTGAGCCAGCTGCTTGAAGATGTTTATGATCTCCTTCTCCGTAGCCGTATCGAGATTACCCGTAGGCTCGTCGGCGAAGATCAGATCGACGTTGCTCGCAAGAGCCCTTGCTATCGACACACGCTGCTGTTCTCCTCCGGAAAGCTGGTTGACAAGCCTGTCGGCCTTGGTCCTGACGATTCCGAACCTCTCCAGCAGATTGTAGGCGACATTCTTCCTGTCTTTCGGTATCTGGTTGTCCGTCTCCGACATCGCCAGCATCACATTCTCCAGCGCCGTCAGATAAGATATCAGGTTGTATTGCTGGAACACGATGGAGATACAGTTCCTGCGGAATTTGTGCAGACCTATCTCCTTTATATTCTTTCCGTTGAAGTAGATCTCTCCGCTGTTAGGCGTATCGAGTCCCGCGACAAGAGACAATAATGTGGTCTTGCCCGAACCCGACGGACCGAGTATCGTATAGAACTTCCCGGCATCGAAAGAATAACTGAGATCCTTCAGGATGACTCTTTCATATCCGCCGTCGATATATGAATAACAGACGTTTTCAAGTTTCAATATTTCTGACATGACACCCTCCTAGTTCTGATTCATCAGGATCTTCTTCGGATTGTAACGCATGATCATGAATGAAGGAATGATCACCGATACCAGCACGATGCCAAGACCCAGCGCATAGATCTCCGCGATGATCAGCGGCGAGATATGCACTTCATACTCGGAGACAAGATCATCGATGGTGATGTCCGTCGTATAGTCGGTATTCCACGGATCGTAGTACGTATAGAAATCATCCTGTCTGTTTTCATCGACTCCGCTTGAAGTGATCTGATACTCAAGGACGGTATTGCCTATCCTTTTCGCGATGAGACTTCCCGATATCACCGACAGCGTGAAACCTATCACGGCAACGATGGCCAGTTCGATGAAGAACTGTCCGATGACCTTCAGCTTGCCTGCACCGACAGAC
>JAGACP010000046.1 GCA_017614055.1 Erysipelotrichaceae bacterium
GAAGAGATCGATACGGATGATCTCAAAGACAACGAGGCCATAATCAGGGCGGAGTACTCCCTCATCTCTGCCGGGACCGAGCTGTCCAGGGCTTTTGCGCTGAAGAAGGGATTCAAGTATCCCGTAAGACCCGGCTACAGCATGGTCGGAAGGATCGTGAAGGAGGGCAGGGATATAAAAGCCGAAGAGGGAGACAGGGTGTTTGCCAACTGTCCTCATGCTTCGCTGGTCAGATGGAGCGACGGAGACGATGTCCAGGGTCCTTTCATCAGGAAACTGCCTGAAGGCATCGATCCCAAAGAAGCGACGATCATCAATCTGGGTCTTGTCGCCATGCAGGGGGTGGAGCTCACGGATGTCAGACCGGGATACACCGTCGGCGTATTCGGTCTGGGCAACATCGGCATCCTTACGGGACTGATGTACAGGAAGATGGGATGCAGGGTCATAGGCCTGGACATAGTATCAGAGCGCTGCCTGCTGGCAAGGACGATGGGCATCGAGGATGTCGTCGACTGTGCGGATCAGAAGGAAGCGATAGATGAACTTACGGACGGCAAGGGTCTGGACATCGCGGTCGATGTGACGGGTCTTTCGCCTGTGATAATCAAGGCCATAGAATGTGCAAAAGCCTATGGCCAGGTACTGCTTCTGGGATCGCCGAGGCAGTCTTACGAGACGGATGTGACGGGCATGCTGTCGAACATCCATATGAAGGATCTGAAGGTCCTGGGCGGTTTCAACAAGACCGTGCCGATGCATGAAACGGAAGGATATGAAAACTGCATGGACGGCAACTTCGACAAAGTCTGCGGAATGATCGTGAACAGAGATCTCGACATCTCGAAGATGATAAGTGATGTCATCGATCCCGCGGACTGCGAGAAGGCATACTACGATCTCATGTACAACAAAGACAGGTCCAGCTGCATCATCTATGACTGGAGCAGATACGGAGAATGATCGGTGTCTAACAAGGTATTGTCTCTGACGGAAGGAAACATCAGGAAGGTCATCATCAGTTTCGCATGGCCTGTTTTCATTTCCAGCATTTTCGCGGAGCTTTACAACATCACCAATTCCATGATCGTAGGAAACTACGTTTCTTTGCGTGCACTCAGCGCGGTGAGCGCGTGCACCTGGATATGCAACATCTTCAATTTCACTTTCTTCGGTCTGGGCATGGGAACGGGCATAATCGTCGCCAGATACTACGGGGCTAAAGACTATGAGAATCTGGAGAAGTCTCTCGATACGGCGATCATCTTCGCGGTGGTCGGCGGTATCGCGCTGACCGTGCTTTCGGAGATGTTTCTGCCTGTCCTGATGAAGATATGCAACATAACCGGAGACATCTACGGGGATGCGCGCGACTATCTGCGCGTATACTTCCTGGGCAACACCGCCGTCCTGACTTCGCAGATGTGTTTCTACATCCTGAGAAGTTTCGGCGATACCAGGCATCAGCTGTATTTCTCCATCATCAGTTCGATCGTCAACGTCGTGCTGGGGGTCATCTTCGTGAGATTCCTCGGCATGAACATCACCGGTACGGCCCTGGCGACCATCATCTCCCAGTTCGTCATGGACATCCTTGCGCTGAGGCAGATGATCAGGATAGACGGGGTGAACTTCGACATCAGGAATCTGCATTTCAGTTTACGGACGGTCATGGAGATCTGCCGTCTCGGCATACCTGCGGGCTTCCAGAACATGCTGATAGCTTTGAGTTCGATGGTCGTACAGTCCTATGTGAACATGTTCCCGAACGAGGTCATCGCCGGCATAGGCGTGGGAGAAAAGCTGACCAACTGGGGTCAGATGTATTCGGTTGCGGTAAGCAGCGCCACGATGGCACTGGTTGCGCAGAACCTCGGAGCGGAAAGATATGACCGGGCCAGGGAATCGATAAGGGAGAGTGCGATCATCTCTTCTGCCGCAACGCTGTTCAGCATCGTTGTCCTTTTCATATCGGCGCCTCTTCTGGTATCAAGATTCTCCGACAGCGCTGAAGCCGTGGAATACGGCGTGCAGATGATCAGATGGTCCGTCTTCAGCATGTTTTTCATAAGTCTGTCCCACATATACAATGCCGCCTGCAGGGGTGCAGGCAACGTCAGGGCTCCGATGATCGTGGGTATCATCGGGCAGGTCATAGTGAAATATCTGTTCGTATTCGTCGGCCTGAAGGTCTTCTACGACGTCCACATTCTTTATCTGGCATCGGCCACCGGTTTCGTCGTGGCGGGACTGCTGGCGGTGCTGTATTTCTATACTTCCCGCTGGAGCAGGGAACACAACCTGCGCTGAAGATATCATCGTCTGAATCATGCATGTCTACCCGTTGACATGCTTTTTTTTCGTTGTATCATAGGAAGTAGTTAGTTTGGGAACAAACTATATGGAGGAGATCATGGGCAAGCTTATTTCCAAGGAAGTCTCGAATCTGGACAATATGATCCGCGGCTATATCGCCAGGGATCATGATTTCAGGAACATGTTCAATATGACCCAGTTCTATGTGATGATGTTTCTCATCAAGAACTTCGACAAGGACATATGTCAGAAAGACATCGAGGCGGAGACCAATCTGAAGAAGGCATCCATTACAGGAGTCATAGATTCTCTGGCGGAGAAAGGTTTTGTGGAGAGAACAGTGGCTGAGGATGACCGCAGGAAGAACTACATCAAGCTTACCCGCAAGGCTTTCAGGTTCAAGGACATGATCGAAAACAACGTCAGAGAGGTCGACGAGATCATGACGAAGGGCGTTTCGAAGAAGGAGCTTGAGAATTTCTTCACGGTGATAGACAAGATCAGGAAGAACATCGAAGACAGAGACTGAGAAAGACCGTCCTGATGCATCGAGGTATACCGGTGTTATACCATCGGTTTGTTGCATTGGCATAGATATAACAGATATAATTACATAAGCCAACAAACAGGAAGTTGGCTTTTGTATCAATGAAAAAGATAAGGATAAAGGATTATTACCTGAGATTCAGCGGACTGTTGATCATTGGCACGATCGCCAATATCATCGTCGACATCGGTCAGACCATCGTGCCTGAGTTTTTAGGCGAGATAGTCAACATCGTCTCGGGGAGTGAACAGGCTACCTACGACATGATCATGCCGCTGGTAAGACAGATCATGATCATCGCGACGGTCATGGTCATAGGCAGGGTGATCCTTCGTTTCGGCATACTTACCGCTTCGGGAAAGATAGAAGCCGAACTGCGTCACGACATGTTCCTGAAGGCCGAGAGGCTGTCGCAGCGTTACTACCATGAAAACAAGATCGGAACCATCATGTCCTGGTTCTCCAGTGACGTGGAGACGGTCGAGGAGTGTACCGGATGGGGCACGATCATGGTCATCGACGCCATCTTCCTTTCGGTGATATCCATATACAAGATGATTAAGGCCGATGTGGTGCTTACCGTCATCACGCTCATACCGATGGCTGCGCTGATACTCTGGGGCAACGGAGTGGAGAAGATCTGGTCCGAGAAATGGGAAGAGAGACAGAAGCAGTTCGACAAGCTGTATGATTTCACCCAGGAGACTTTCACGGGCATAAGAGTCATC
>JAGACP010000047.1 GCA_017614055.1 Erysipelotrichaceae bacterium
ATGCGGGAATATCAGGCACATCTTCGTCACCTGCAACAAGGACGGAGCCCTGAACAAGATGCAGGAAGAACTGGACAACGCGTTCAGCCTGAATCTGCCTGACGAGACCAACGACCTCGGCTTTGCGATGACATCATCTTATTCGTGCATGTATCTGGCTACCGTGCTGATGTTCATGCAGTACAAGGGTCTAGAATTCGATCCAATCGTCGAAGAGATCGCAAGGAACGGACAGAAGTTCCTTGACGAGAAGGCATCATTCCTTGAGGAACTGGTAGACAGCTTCCCGTACAGCAGAGTGGTATACCTTGGTTCCAATGACCTCAAGGGCGTATCGCAGGAGTCTGCGCTGAAGACCTGCGAACTCACCGCCGGCAACATCATGACCACGTTCGATACCACCATGGGCTTCAGACACGGTCCTAAGTCTGTCGTCAAGGATGATTCCCTGGCGGTCGTATACATGTCCGATGACGAATACACGAGACAGTACGACAGGGACATCGTGAAAGAGATAAGCGGAGAAAAAACCGGAAAGCTCATGGTGCTTTCAAGCCATGAGGATGAGGAACTTGCCTCTCTGGCTGACTACTTCATCAGTCTGGGCAACGAAAAGAGATATCCGAACGTCGTCCTGGGTCTTGAATATGTCATGACCGGCCAGTTGCTGGGTCTGTTCAAGTCGCTCAAGGGAGGCAATACGCCGGACAATCCTTGCTCGACCGGTCAGGTTTCAAGAGTGGTTCACGGAGTCACGATCTATCCTCTGTAACATAAAATACATCATATAAACGAAAGGCCATTCTTCAGGATGGCCTTTTAAATGTAAGTGTTTACATTCGTTATTCTGTAATTCTTTTCAGCAGTCAAATAAAAACAGATAAATCTTGTATTTTGTCATGCCGGAATTGTTGAAACAGGGCATTTTATAAGTTATTATGTTGTTATAACAAGTTATGATAGACAGGCATTCTGCGCTGACCGCGTATGAGCAGGTCAAGGAAGACATAAAATACAAGATAGCACACGACGTCTACAAGATCGGAGACCAGATTCCGACCAACGTCCAGCTTTGCGATGTCTACGATGTCTCCAGGATAACGATAAACAGGGCTCTGGCCGATCTGGAATCGGAAGGATATATCGAGAGATTCCAGGGCAAGGGCTGTTTCGTCAGGATGAAGGAGATCTCCCAGAACATGTCCCGTTTCTACAGCTTTACCGAGGAACTGAGGAAGATGGGCTATGAGCCGCATGCGAAGATAATCTCGTATTCCATAATCCCCGCCAACGAGGAGATGGCTCAGGCACTTGATATAAGTGTAGGAGAAGATGTCGTCTATCTGAAACGTCTGCGCTATGCGGACGATGTGATCGTAACTCTGGACAGATCTTATCTGCCTCTGAAATGTGTTCCTAATTTCGATGTTTCGATGATCACGGGAGTTTCTCTCTATGAAGCCATCGAAAAGAACTACGGCTTCAAACCGAACCACTCCGAGGAGACTATCGAAGCCATAAGCATCAACGCCGATGATGCAAGACTCATGGGCGTCAAGGAGGATACGCCGATACTGCTGGTGAGGCGTGTATCTTATTTCAACGATAAAAAAGTTGAATTCAACTATCGTCTGGTCAATTCCAAAGTATTCAAGTACAAGATGTCGCTTGAATGACGGTAGCGGGTTTAGCTTCTTTATAGAATGATCTTTAATAAAAAGGAGGAAAAAATGAAAAATTTATTAAAGGTAATCGCTGTTTTGATGGCTGTTCTGATGTTCACTGCCTGCAACAATGGCGGCGGCACAGGCGGCGAGCCGACAGATGACGGCAAGCTGAAGATCGCTTACTCCGTACAGTCTCTGGATAATGAGTACTTCGTTACCATTTCCAACGGCGTAAAAGAGTATGCCGAGAGCCTTGGCTATGAAGTAGAGATCACCAACGGCAACCAGGATATCGCTACCCAGGTTTCCCAGGTCGAGAACTTCATCGAGAAGGGCGTAGACATCATCATCATTTCGCCTGTTTCCGATACAGGTCTTGAGGATGCTGTAAAACGTGCAACCGATGCAGGCATCACTGTCATCGCTGCAAACCAGAACTTCGGCGGATCACAGGCATTCGTAACCATTCCTGAGTACTCTCTGGGCAGAGCTCTGGGCGACGCCTGCGGCAAGTACATCGCCGAGACTTGGGGCGACGAGCCGGTAGACGTACTGGTTCTGGACTATCCTGATATCGAAGCTATCGTTCCACGTGGCGACGGCATGAGAGAGGGTGTTCTTGCTTACGCTCCTAACGCAAACATCGTTCAGTCTATTTCAGCAAACACTGTTGAAAAGGGCACGAACGCAATGGAGACCGCTATCCAGGTTTATCCTAACATCCAGGTAGTCATCGGCTGCAACGACGCCGCTGCTCTGGGCGCTTACTCAGTGATCGAGGCTCAGCATCTTGCTGAAGGCAACGACAAGTTCTATGTAGGCGGCATGGACGGTACTTCACAGGCTCTGGATCTGATCAAGCAGGGTACTCCTTACAAGGCAACCATCGACATCAACGCTCCGGGCACGGGCAAGATCCTTGTCGATACAGCTCTTAAGGTAAGAGAGTCTGGTCCTATCGCTGAAACTATCGAGATCCCTCTGAACGTAGTCACTCCGGAGAACGTCGATCAGTTCATGCAGTAATCTGCATTCTTGACAGAATCTAGGTTTTAAAACAAAGGAGACTCGATGCAGGAAAGAGAAGTGATACTGAGCTTGCGGGATGTGAGCAAGAAATACTATGGTGTGCCGGCAATTGAAAATATCTCTTTCGATATTTACAAAGGCGAGATCTTTGGCATTGTCGGCGAGAACGGTGCAGGAAAGTCCACATTGATAAAGACCGTTGCGGGAGCGATCCCGGCCAACGGCGGCGAGATCTGGTTCAAGGGAGAGAAGCTGGAGCTCAAGAGCCCTTATGAAGCTATTTCTAAAGGGATCGGAGTGGTATACCAGGAATTCAACCTGTTCCCCAACCTGATGGTCTACGAGAACATCTTCTTCGGCGTCGAACTGAAGAAGAACGGTCTTCTCGACCGCAGGAAGATGATCGAAGAATCGAAGAAGATCCTGGCTGAGCTGGGCTTCGACTTCGACGTCAGAAGCAGGGTCAGCGATCTTTCGCCTGCCTTCCAGCAGGCAACGGAGGTCGCCAAGTGCATCAACCACCAGGTCGAACTGATAATCATGGACGAACCGAGCGCACCGCTCACCGAAAAGGAAGTCGACCAGATGTTCAAGGTCGTCAGAAAGCTGAATGACAGCGGCATCACCATCATCTACATCTCACACAAGCTCAAGGAAATCATGGATCTGACGGATCGAGTCTCCGTCCTTCGTGATGGTCACTACATCACGACTTTTGTCACCAAAGAAACGACAGAGAATGAACTTATCAAAAACATGGTTGGCCGTGAAATAACCGACATCTATCCTGAAAAGGTCTATTCTGATCAGGATGTTATTTTACGGGTCAACGGTTTGAACAGCGATAAGGTTCACGATGTCTCCTTCGAACTGAGAAAAGGAGAAGTGCTTGGTTTCGGCGGACTGGTAGGTGCCGGAAGGACCGAGACGATGAGACTGCTGTACGGTGCAGATAAAAAGGACAGCGGAACCATCATCCTCAACGGCAAAGAGGTTACCATCAACAGTCCGACTGACGCCATCAGCAACGGCATCGGTCTGATCCCCGAGGACCGCAAGGCGCACGGTCTCATACTCAACAAAGATATCTATCTGAACTGTCTGCTTCCTTCTTTGAAGCGTTACAGCAATAACGGTTTCATCGACTTTAAGACTTCAAAGAAGGATATCGGCGAGTATTACGACCGTCTCAAGATCAAGGCCACGGGCCAGGATCAGCTGTGTCTGAATCTTTCGGGAGGAAACCAGCAGAAGGTCGTCCTGGAGAAGTGGCTGCTCAAGGACTGCGAAGTGCTGATACTGGACGAGCCTACCAGAGGCATTGACGTCGGTACCAAGCAGGAGATCTATCAGCTCATAAAGGATCTTGCCCTGTCAGGCAAGGGCGTGATCGTCATTTCATCAGAGATGCCTGAACTTATCGGAGTCAGTCATCGTATCCTGGTGATGCATGAAGGCCGCATCACCGGCGAGCTTACAGGCGATGATATAACGCAGGAAGCTATAATGACTCTGGCTTCGTAAGGGGGTTAATAAACATGAAAAAAGCAAGTTTGAAGACTTTGTTTCAGAGATATGCCATATATTTCGTACTGATCTTCGAGATCATCTTCTTCGCGTTCGCTTCTGACGTATTCTTTACGATCAGGAATGCGCTGAACGTTCTCAGACAGGTATCCATCGTAGGCATCATGGCCGTAGGCATGACCTTCGTCATCCTGACGGGAGGCGTAGACCTCTCGATAGGCGGCGTTACCGCCTGCGTAGGCGTCATCTGCGCGAAGATGATGCTGGCGGGCATACATCCGGTCATAGCCATATTAACGGCGCTGTGCTTCGCGGGCATCGTCGGTCTGGTCAATGCGTTCTTCTCGCATGAATTCAGACTGAATCCGATGATCGTCACGCTGGCGACATTGCAGATCCTCAAGGGCATATCCTACATCATCACCGGAGCCATTCCGGTATACGGATTCACGGAGAAGTTCAAGGTCATCGGCCAGGGATATCTTGGTCCGATACCTATTCCGATAATAATCATGCTGGTGCTGTATCTGATAGCGCATATCGTCCTGACCTATACCGCATTCGGTCAGAGCATCTACGGCATCGGCGGCAACGAGGAA
>JAGACP010000048.1 GCA_017614055.1 Erysipelotrichaceae bacterium
ATATGAAAAACTCACATACATGGTAGCCAGTGCGAGAAAGCAGTATGACGAGGGACTTGAAGAATACAAGGAAGCGCTGATCACGTTCAATGAAGAGATAGAGAAAGCCGATATCGAGATAAGAAAAGCCGAGCAGGAGATCGCTGATCTTCCCAATGCGAAGTGGACCATACTGGATCGCGATTCGCATTATTCCAGCTACATGTACGACGGAAGCTGCACGCAGATGCAGGCAATAGGATATGCGATGCCGGTGATGTTCTTCCTGGTGGCTGCTCTTGTATGTCTGACGACGATGAAACGTCTGGTAGATGAGCAGAGGGGACAGATAGGCATATTCGTTGCGCTGGGCTTCTCGAACAGACAGATAATCGGCAAATACATAACCTATGCTTTGCTCGCCTCGCTGGCGGGAGGAATACCTGGTATCATCCTGGGACAGATCATCTTTCCTACGGTGATATACAGGACATGGCGTCTGATGTACTATCTGCCTGACATGCAGATGTTTTTCCCGCTGAAATATGTCCTTGTATGTCTTCTGTCTTTCGTCGTCCTGATGTGCTCCGTTACCGCTCTGGTGGTGAACGGCGTCCTGAAAGAATCGCCTGCGACGCTGATGCGTCCGAAAGCTCCGAAGAACGGCAGCAAGATCCTTCTGGAGAAGCTGACTTTCATATGGGACAGGATATCGTTCACTTCGAAAGTGACCGCAAGGAACCTTTTCAGATACAAGGCGAGATTCCTGATGACGGTGCTTGGCGTAGCCGGATGCACGGGACTGCTAGTCATCGGCTGGGGCATAAAAGATTCGATATCGGATGTCGTATCCATCCAGTTCAGCGACATCTTCAACTACAACTATCAGATTTCGCTGGAGAACAGCCACAATCTTGACGAGAACATCGCCGTTCTGAACAAGAATCTCGGCAACGACGTAGTCGCCTCATACATGACCTACACGACGAAAGTGTACATGGAAAAAGATGACGACACGGCTCAGGCCATCGTCATAGATCCAAGGGACGCTTTCCTGATCTTCAGACTAAGAGACAAGAAAGACCATACGGAATTCCGTCTTTCCAATGAAGGGATAATCGTTTCCAACAAGTTCGCGATAAACAACGGCCTCAAGAAAGGCGACATGGTCACGATCGAATCAAGGAACGGACTGACGGCCCAGGTGAAGATCAGCGGAATATGCGAGATGTATTTCCAGCACTACGTGTTCATATCCAATTCCCTGTATCAGAATCTTTTCGACGAGACGATAAGCAATACCACGATCGCCGTGAAGACCGATGACCATGAGGCTCTGCTTGAAGACTGCCGGCAGCTTGAGGACTTCATATCCGTATATGATTTCTCGGCCATGATCGATCAGTTCGAGACGATGATAAAAGCCCTCAACCTCATAATAGCCGTAATAATCGTTACTGCAGGATCGCTGGCGTTCGTCGTTCTGGTAAACCTGACCCAGGTAAACATATCCGAAAGAGTGAGAGAGATAGCTACCATAAAAGTGCTCGGATTCAACGACCACGAGATCAATCTGTACATATTCAAGGAGATACTGCTGCTGACGCTGATAGGCGGTCTGTGTGGACTTCCTCTGGGCGTCCTTGAGCATCATTACATAATGAACGTCATAAACATGGAGATGATCATGTTCGGCATGAACATCAGATTCCTTTCGTTCCTGTACGCTTTCCTGGTGACTTTCGTATTCACGCTGATAGTGCTGCTGTTCATGAGAAAGCCGCTGAGAGACGTCGATATGGTAGAATCTTTGAAGAGCGTGGAATAAATGCTTCTGATAAACAACATAAAAGTCGGTATTGATCATAACGAAGACGATATCAGAAAGAAGATCGAAAAGAAACTGAGACATCCCGTCAGTTCTTTCAGCATATACAGAAAGTCTCTGGACGCCAGGAAAACGCCTGTATACGTTTATTCCGTGCTTGTCGAGATAGAGGATGAAAAGAAATATCTCGATAAAGACGTATCTCTTTACGTCAGGGAAGATCTGGATCCTGAATTCATCAAGACAGACAGGACATGCGCTGTCATAGGCTACGGTCCAAGCGGCATCTTCTCGGCATACCGTCTCAGTCAGGCGGGATTCAGGGTGATGGTATTCGAAAAAGGAAAAAGGATAAGCGAAAGAGTAAAAGACGTCGAAAGATTCTTCGAAGAAGGAATCCTCGATGAAAGATCGAACGTCCAGTTCGGCGAAGGCGGAGCGGGGACTTTTTCCGATGCGAAGCTGACCACCAGGATCAAAGACAGATACATCGCATATATCACCGATATTCTCATAAGACACGGAGCCGATCCTTCCATCGCCTATGAGAATCATGCCCATGTGGGTACTGATCACATCAGGAAGATAATCGCGGATATTACCGATCATCTGATTGCCGAAGGAGTAGAATTCCATTTCGAGGAAGAACTGACAGATATACATCTTGGCGAAGACAGGAAAGTGACCGGTTTTCAAACCGACAAAGGATCGTATTCATGCGATCATCTGCTTCTGGGAATAGGCCACAGCAGTCACGATACATTCAGGATGCTGAAAGAAAAAGGCGTACACATCGAACCGAAGGATATCGCCATAGGTTTCAGAGTAGAACACCCTCAGCAGATGATAGATGAAAGGCAGACCGGAAGCATAGTGACCAAGGCCAACGAATA
>JAGACP010000049.1 GCA_017614055.1 Erysipelotrichaceae bacterium
CCTTGATCTGGCTGACGGTACTTTCGAAGTCCTGGCTACAGCCGGAGACAACCACCTCGGAGGCGATGACTTCGATAATATCGTCGTCGACTGGATGGCTGACGAATTCAAGAAGGAACATCACGGCATCGATCTGAAGGCCGACAGGATGGCCTTGCAGAGACTGAAGGAAGCTGCCGAAAAGGCTAAGAAGGATCTGAGCTCGATGGTCCAGACCCATATCTCGCTGCCGTTCATTTCGGCTGACGAATCAGGTCCGCTGCATCTCGACATGGATCTGACCAGAGCCAATTTCGACAAGATGACCAAGCACCTGGTCGACAGGACCGTCGGTCCGGTCAGACAGGCTCTGAAGGATGCGGGACTGTCTCCGTCGGATATCGATGAAGTATTGCTGGTAGGCGGATCCACCAGGATGATCTCGGTCCAGGAAGCCGTCAAGGCTGAACTGGGTCAGGAACCTAACCGTTCCGTCAACCCTGATGAAGTCGTAGCCATGGGTGCTGCCATCCAGGGTGGTATCCTGATGGGTAACAACCCTAACGATGTGCTGCTGCTTGATGTTACGCCGCTGTCACTGGGCATCGAGACTTTAGGCGGTGTCATGACGGTCCTCATTCCTAGGAATACGACCATCCCGACCCAGAAGTCGCAGATCTTCTCGACCGCTGCCGACAATCAGCCGGCTGTCGATATCCATGTCCTGCAGGGCGAAAGACCGATGGCTGCCGACAACAAGACGCTGGGCAACTTCCAGCTAACCGGCATCGCTCCGGCGAGAAGAGGAGTTCCTCAGATCGAAGTGACGTTCGATATCGATGTCAACGGCATCGTCCATGTATCAGCTCTCGATAAGGGCACGAACAAGAAACAGGAGATCACCATCACCAATTCATCAGGTCTGTCCGATGCCGAGATCGACAAGATGGTCAGAGAGGCCGAGGAGAACAAGGAGGCCGATGACAAGAGGAGAGAGGAGATCGAACTCAGGAACAAGGCCGAAAGCTTCATCGCGCAGATCGACCAGCAGCTCGAGACCGACAATGCCAATGTGACCGAGGAGCAGAAGGCTCAGGTCAAGGCTTTGAGGGACGAACTGCAGAGCGCGATCGACAACAACGAATACGACAGGCTCAAGAGCAAGCTCGACGAACTTGAGAAGGCTGCCCAGGCCATGTCTGAAGCGATGTATCAGCAGGCTAACGCAAATCAGAACTATCAGAACACGTCGTCAGGACCGAACAACGACGATGTCGTAGACGCTGATTTCAAGGCCAAAGAATAATAATTGTATAAGAATGACTTATTAGTCGGAAGGGAGGTATTATGGCTGACAAACGTGACTACTATGACGTGCTGGGTCTTTCAAAGGGAGCCAGTGAAGATGATATCAAGAAAGCTTACCGTAAGTTGGCCAAGCAGTATCATCCCGACGTCAATAAAGCTCCGGATGCCGAAGCGAAATTCAAAGAGATAAACGAGGCATACGAAGTGCTTTCCGATCCGCAGAAGAAGGCCACCTATGACCAGTTCGGCCATGCGGGCATGGACGGATTCCAGTCCGGATTCAGTCAGGGATTCGGCGGCATGAACATGGACGATCTTGGCGACATCTTCTCCAGCTTCATGGGCGGAATGGGAGGATTCTCCGATTTCGGATTCGGATCGAGAAGCTCCGGTTCAAGAAGGACCGGACCGGTCAAGGGCGACAACCGCTACATGACCATGGACATCGAGTTCCTCGATGCCGTGCATGGAGTCGACAAACTGATCAACCTTACTGTGGACAAGATGTGCACGCACTGCGACGGCACGGGAGCCGCCAGCAAGTCAGACATCGAGACATGTCCGACCTGCAGAGGCACAGGAAGAGTTACAAGACAGTCGCGGACTGCTTTCGGAATATTCCAGCAGCAGTCCGTCTGTCCTGACTGCAAGGGAACAGGCAAGCACGTGAAGAAGATCTGTCCTCACTGCCACGGGCAGGGATACAGCACCGTCACCGAACAGGTGGAGGTCACGATCCCTGCGGGCATCAACACCGGCCAGCAGGTCAGACTGCAGGGCTACGGCGAAAGGGGAACTAACGGCGGACCTAACGGCGATCTTTACATCGAAGTGAGAGTGAAGTCCCACAAGTTCTTCACCAGGGAAGGCAACAACATCCATATCAGTGTGCCTATTTCATCGCTGGACGCCACTCTCGGCGCGACGGTCGATGTCCCTACGGCGTACGGCGATGTGGAACTTACCATACCTGCAGGAACGCAGCCCGGTCAGCAGCTTAGGCTCAAGGGCTACGGCATAAAGGATCTCAGGACCAAGAACGTCGGAGACCAGTATGTGCAGATCGACGTGGAGATACCAAAGAAACTCTCGAAAGAGGAAAAGGAGCTTTACGAGAAGCTCGCAAACAGAAAAAAGGAATCTGTATTCGACAGATTCAAGAAGAACTTTAAGTAGGGTAAAACCTACTTAAAAAATCACCAGTGATTAGCACTCATGAATATGCAGTGCCAGAAAGGAGGAGAATATGAATCCTGAATCAATGACGGAAAAACTCCAGAATGTTCTGATGAAAGCAGTCAGCATCTGTCAGGAGAACCGCAATGCGGAACTCTCCAGCGAGCATCTGATGACAGCCTTCCTTCAGGAAGAAGACATCAGGGAGCTGCTCGAAGGCTTTCATACCGACATAAACAGACTTGTCAACATCACCAATGCCTATCTGGGAAGGCTTCCTTCTTCGGATTCGGCAGTCAATCCCGCCGTGAACAGATATGTAGCTTCTTCATATGCGGAGGCGATGCAGAAGTCACAGCAGAGGAAAGACAAGTACATTTCGATGTTCGACATGTTCATCGCGGTGCTGTTCAACAATTCCTCATTATGCGAGGAACTGAGGAAATACTGCGGTTTTTCGAAGAACGACATCGAGGACAAGTATTCTCAGGAAAGGGGTGGTACGATGATAAACAATCAGGAAGATGAAAACAATCTTAATCCTTTGAAGAAATACGGAAGGAATCTGGTCGAAGACGTGAGGAACGGCAGGATCGATCCGGTCATCGGAAGAGACGAGGAGATCCGAAGGGTCATCGAGATCCTTTCGCGCAAGACCAAGAACAATCCTGTCCTGATAGGCGAACCGGGCGTAGGCAAGACGGCGATAGTTGAAGGCCTGGCCTGGCGTATCTTCAACAACGACGTTCCGCTGGGACTTCAGGACAAGGAACTGATAGAGCTTGACATGGGTTCGCTCATAGCCGGTGCGAAGTACCGCGGCGAATTCGAGGAAAGACTGAAGGCCGTACTCAAGGAGATAGAGAACGCCAACGGCAAGATCATCCTGTTCATCGACGAGATACACAATCTTGTGGGAGCGGGAAAGACCGAAGGCGCGATGGATGCGGCCAATCTGCTCAAGCCTATGCTGGCAAGGGGAGAACTCAGGTGCATTGGCGCGACGACATTCGACGAATACCGTCAGTACATCGAGAAGGATGCCGCCCTGGAAAGACGATTCCAGAAGGTGACTATAGACGAACCAAGTGTCGAAGACACCATATCCATCCTGAGAGGCCTCAAGGACAGATTCGAAGCCCATCACGGCGTCAAGATCAAGGACGATGCCATCATCGCGGCGGCTACTCTTTCCAACAGATACATCTCCGACAGATATCTGCCGGACAAGGCGATAGACCTCGTCGATGAAGCCTGCGCTTCAACCAGGGTGGAGATGGACTCCAAACCGGTCGAACTTGATGAACTGTCAAGGAAGATCGATACACTGGAAATAGAAAAGGTATCTCTCAAGAAAGAGAACGAAGATGAAAAGGCTAAGAAGAGACTTGAGGAACTTGACAAGGATCTTGAAGCTCTCAAGGAAAAAAAGAGCGTCCTCGATGCCAGATGGCTCAAGGAAAAGGACGATCTTTCCAAGATCAAACAGATCAAGGAAGAGCTGGAAAGGGCCAAACTGGAGATGTCTGATGC
>JAGACP010000050.1 GCA_017614055.1 Erysipelotrichaceae bacterium
ACGTTTCCCGTCATAGATATACTGATCCATCTGCCTGACGACATCCTCGTAGCGGAAATTCGATCTGTTCACGATATCCATGATCCTGCTGTTCTTGTACATATTGGTACAGACGAACAGCTGCTGGACATCAAGATCATCTCCCCTGACATAATCCTCATTGAAATATATAAGATAGATGTCGTTAACCGTAATGCCAAGCTTTGCAAGCAGATCGCATGATGTCCTGTACGTAAGCGTATCGAGTTCCTTTATCGCATTGCCGAAATATACGAACCCCAGATCGAATCCGTTCTCCACCTTATGCATGACAGGAATATTAATCCTCATGTCTCCGTCGGCGAATCTGGGTCTGATGAACCATTCATAGCTATCTATATTAGAAAAGAAATGATCGTTCCCGTCATTTCTCACTCCCTCGAAGCACGTAACGATCCCCAGATACTGCTTCAGCAAATCCATGATATTCTCATCGCTTCTTAAATAAGGCTTGAATACGTTCTTCTCGTCTTTACCGTGATAGTAAAGAAGTTCGCATCGTAAGAACTTTTTAAGATCGCTTATATGATACATGATATCCTCTGCCTTAATTATAACGTATTTGAGGTGCTTTTTCTTGAAAATATTGTGAAAATGACCCGGCTGAAAATATAATGAAATCATGAAAGTACTCTGTGAGAAGTGCCATAAAGACATAGGCGTGGAATGCTGCAGAAACATCGAAAACTACCAGGTTGGAAGGACTGTATGTCCCGAGTGCCATATGGAACAGAAAAGATACATTTCCGAATCTGATCTGCTTCTGTATTTCGGCGCAAGCGAAGTCATATACATCGTCCTGAGTCTGGTCATCATGTTCGTCTTTAGGATGTTCAATGTAGGTCTTGTATCTATCGTGATATCCCTTGCGCTGTTCATCATGTATTATTTCCTGTCGAAGACGCTGGCAAAACAGATATATGTCAAAGCATTCTTCAAGGAAGAGATAAAAAACAAAGTCTTCAAGGAAGACGGTGAAGCTATAAAGCGAAGTTTCACCTGGCAGTTCATGCTGTTCTTTGCGATAACGATCAGCTTCATGACTCTTGAAGAAGGAAAACTGTTCTTCGGCATCATGATGCCAGTTGCCGCTATTCTGTCTTTCGTCAAGTTCTTCCTTCAGATAAAGAACGAGAAAAACGCATAATAAAAGATCATGCACGAGATCTCGTATGATTCAGAAGCATGATCTTTTTGTCTGTTTATTTCTTCGCGATATATTTTCTGATATCCAGCGCGATGGCGACGACGATGACGATACCCTGAACGATATAGGTCCATGCGGTATTGATTCCCAGGAAGGTCATCTCGATCTTCAGGATCTCGAAGACCAGGACACCTATCAGGATTCCAGAAACCTTGCCTGTACCGCCGTTGACGGATACGCCGCCAATGGTGCATCCGGCGATGGCGAACAGCTCATAGCCGTTTGCCAGGTTGGATGAAGTACCGCCGGCCTTGGCACCGAGCATGAAGCCCGCGAGCGCAAACAAAGCGGCTGCTATCATATAGGAGATGATGGTCATTTTGGTGGTGTTGATACCTGACACTTCCGCAGCATCAGGGTTGCCACCGATGGCGTACATCTTCTTGCCGTAAGGCGTATGGTTGTAAAGGAACCACATGATGAACATTACGATGAATGTTACGATGGCCAGGTTAGGAATGAGCGGGATGCCCATGAACGAACCTGCTGCCCATCTGGTATATTCTTCGATAAGACCGCCGATAGGCTGTGCACCGGTATATATCAGAGCGATACCGTAGACGATCGTCTGCATGCCATATGTACCGATGAAGGCAGGTACATGCAGCTTGGAAACGACCAGACCGTTGATGACACCGAATGTCAGAGCGAAACCGATCATTACCAGGAAGCATACTACCCACATGTTCATAGGTTCCATGTTCGGATATACCTTTCCGGCATAGTCCATCCTCTGAAGCAATGTGGCACAGATGCAGCCTGCCAGACCGACCTGACGTCCGGCCGACAGGTCGTTGTTTCTCATGATCAGCACGCCTGAGATACCCAGGGCGATGACCATACGTACCGACGTGTTGGCCAGAAGGTTCTTGATGTTTGCCATCGAGAAGAATCTAGGATTCTGGATCCCGACGAATATAGCCGAAGCAACGATCAGGATGATCAGGGCGTTGCTCATGGCGAACTGAATAAGATCTAATTTCTTTTTTTCCTGTACTTTTTCGGACATTTTATTTATCCCCCTTAACTTCTGAACATTGTTGAAAGTTCCATGATCTTTTCCTGATTCATATCCTTGCCTTCAACAATTCCCGTTATCCTGCCTTCGCACATGACCATGATGCGGTCGCAGATGCCGATCAGTTCCGGCATTTCCGAAGATACGACGATAATCGTCTTGCCTTCCGATGCCAGACGGCCGATGATTGAATAAATCTCATATTTCGCACCGACGTCGATGCCCCTTGTAGGTTCATCCATTATCAGCACGTCAGGCTCCTTGGCCAGCCATCTTGAGATTATGACCTTCTGCTGGTTTCCGCCCGAGAGGTTCTTGATCTGCGTCTTTGAGCTCGGTGTCTTGATAGACAGCTCGTTGATCGATTTTTCGACGACTTCGTTTATCTTCTTATGATTAAGTATCGTGCGATACAGTAGATAGTCGTTAAGTGATGCCACGGCGACGTTGTCGGAAACCGACAGGACGCCGAAGATGCCGTTGCCTCTTCTGTCTTCCGTTATCAGGGCGATTCCGTTGTTGATCGCATCCTCAGGATTTCTGATCTTGAGCGTCTGCCCTTCGTAGTATACCGTTCCGGAAGTGATGCCTCTGAGGCCGTAGATCGCTTCCATAAGCTCTGTCCTCTGTGCGCCGACCAGTCCGGCTACGCCGAAGATCTCGCCCTTCCTTACCGAGAATGAGCAGTCCTTAAAGGACTTGTCGATGATGGAATCGAAATCCTTTACCTCGAATACCACGTCTCCCGGAGTGTTGATCTTAGGCGGATAGAGGTCCTTGAGTTCACGGCCGACTTCCTTGGCGATTATGAAATCCGTCGTCAGGTCCTTAGCAGGCCATGTTCCGATATATTGCCCGTCACGCATGATCGTGACTTCGTCAGAGATCTTCAGAATCTCATCCATCTTATGAGAAATATAAATAACACCACAACCGCTGTCGGTCAGTCTCTTGATGATCTCGAAG
>JAGACP010000051.1 GCA_017614055.1 Erysipelotrichaceae bacterium
CGTGCTCAACAGCGGTTCGAAGGAAGCCAGGGAAATGGCTAAGAAACGCAGGGAATATAAGAAAGATCCGAACAAGCCTCATACCGGCAATGCCGTCGATATCGAGGAAATGATGAAATAAGACAGATAACAGCGTTTGAACAAAACGCTGTTATTCTAAATGGAGACTGGCAATGAAGAAGAATACAATATTCACAGCAGTCCTGATGATCCTGGCTGTCGTATCGCTCGGCGTGGTGCTGATGTTTTCCTGCAGATCGATGGAAAGACTTGGAGATGACTATCATGCGCTGAAGAACGCCGATCTTTCGAAAGATACATCAGGGACCATATTCTATGACGACGGGCTGTATCTGATGACGGGATACGGAATAGAGATACTGTCTTCTGAGGAAAACGGAGCGGAAAGGCTTGAGACTTTCCTTGAAGACAGCATGCGCGATCTCGACGGCTGGGTGGCGTCGACAGGGATCACATACACGATGATCATCAGTTCATTGACCGCTCTGTGGATATATGAAAGATGCAAGGAAGACAGGAAGAAGATGATGCTTCACTGTTTCTTTTCTGTACTGGTAATATATTTCATGTTCATCTCAGCCATAGTGATCATGCATAAGGCTTTCGATGTTCCATTCTATGTTGCGGACATGAACGGACTGCTGAAACTGGCTGAAGGCATTCTTGCAGTTGTGGCGGGTCTGTGCACGGTCGTGATGATCATCGGCAGGATCAGATTCAGAAAGACGGCTGCACTGCTTGCCATACCTTTGGTCATAGTTCTGTTCATGCTGTCGATGTTTGCCGAGGCTGGACTTTATTCGAAGAGATATATCGATTCTTTCAGCTATCTGGCGGATATAGATCCCAGGATACTGGACGAGGAGTTTGACGGAGAGTTATATTATGACGAACAGAAGAATGTAGTCATCCTTGAAGGCAGGGAATATGAACCTGAACAGCTGGAGAATCCCGACCATGTAAAGGGGATAAAGCGTATAGGCTGCTATCTGTTCGAACTGTTGAATCCTTATTCGGGAAACAGTCTGTATCTTTACGAACATATGGATCAGAACAAAGTTCCGATCGTCGTTGCAGCATGTTATATGTTGAAGGCAACGATATGGATAATTCTTGCGGGAAGGCTGATGAAAGAAGAGAAGGCATAATGAAAGGGAAGGCGATCCTTCCCTTTGTTTCAGCAGTATTCGGTAAGCGACAGGTCGACGTCTTCAAGCGTGAATCCGTTCCTCTTGCAGTGTACCGATTCCCCGCACAGGAATGTTCTGCGGCATGCATCGGTCACTTGTGATGATACCGGAGGATCAGGTATCGAATCAGGCCTGGACAGGGCAAGGAGCCTGTCATAGTCTTCCTTCGATATCTGGTAGAGCATCGTCGAATCAGAAGCGGCAATGTGCGTCAGATCCGACAGGACGTAGACCACGGTCCTGTTTTCTTCAAAGATGATCCTTCCGACTTCTGTGCCGTAGGACAGTACGCCATCGGCGATGAAATCGACGGTCTTTTTCTTTTCTTTCGTCATATCGTCAACATTTTTGACATAGACTCTTGAAGGATTTCCTTTCGTGTCGTTCATTTCAGTCAGATATCTGAATCCGTATTTTTCGTAGAGGCCTTCATGATCCGTGCAGACGTAGAAGGCGTCGAAACCTTCCTTCCCGGCTATGCGTTCTATTTCTTTGATGAGCATGCTTATGTAGCGGTGTCCTCTGTATTCGGGATAGGTATATACGAAGCCCATCCAGGGAGTAAGATCGACAGGCTGTATGTCGTCGACTTTCGAAAGCGTACAGAAAGAAACAAGCTCGTTTCCGTCCGTGAGCAGCAGCACCTTCGGGTCTTCCCCGACTTTGCCGGTAAGCGTTCCTTCTCTGATGTACTGCGCCAGATGTCTTCCCGCGCGCCAGTCGCATCCGTCGAGTTTTTCGAGCCAGTGTTCCTGTTTATCCTCTTTAAGCAGATCCGTTACTTTCAATATATATCTCCCTTTGATGACAGTATCAGTATAACAGAAACGCCGTGTTCCAATGACACGGCGTTGTCTGAATGGCCTCGATGAACGGATTTGAACCGTTGACCTTCCGCTTAGGAGGCGGACGCTCTATCCAGCTGAGCTACATCGAGAGCTACACTATCCATTATAAAGTTAATTTGGATAAAGACAAGATTATTTTGAATTTGTTATAATTAAGGCGTTGATTGGAGGTCGGTATGCCTGTAAACAAGAAAACAACCAAAGGGGACATCAAGATATCGGACAATGCGATAGCCACACTGGCCGGAACGACGGTCAATGAGTGCTACGGCATCGTCGGTGTCGTCTCGAAGAACTATCTGAAGGACGGTTATTCCGCTCTGCTCAAGAAGGAAAACTACTCCAAGGGAGTCGTCACCAAGAACACCAAGGACGGTCTGCAGGTGGATGTCTATGTCATAGTAATCTACGGAGTAAAGATCTCCGAAGTCGTCCACGGTCTGCAGCAGAGAGTCAAGTATGTGCTTGAGGAGACATTGAACATGGATGTCAATCAGGTCAATGTCCATGTAGAGGGAATCAAAGTCAATGGATAAGATAGACGTCCGGGATTTCAAAGGCATGCTGAAATCTGCGTGTGCCAATCTTCAGAACCACGCAGACGAGATAAATACCCTGAACGTATTCCCTGTACCTGACGGAGATACAGGTCTCAATATGTCCATGACTTTCAGCAACGGCTATCAGGAGGCTGTCAGATGCAACAGCGACAGTGTTTCCGATGTGGCCAAGGCTTTTTCGCGTGGTCTGCTCATGGGCGCAAGAGGCAACTCCGGCGTCATCACTTCGCAGATCTTCAGAGGCTTCTATCAGTACATAGAAGGCAAGGAAGAGATCGATACGGGCGATGTGGCCAGGGCTTTCGATAACGGCGCCAGCGTGGCGTACAAGGCCATCATGAAGCCGGTAGAGGGAACGATCCTCACCGTCGTCAGAGAATCATCATGGTATGCGAATCACGACTACGAGACCGAACCTTTCGATCTTGCGGTATATTTTGAAAAGCTGTTCAACTATGCCAGCGAATCGCTGGAGAGGACCCCTGACTATCTTCCGATACTGAAGGAAGTCGGAGTGGTGGACTCGGGCGGTGCCGGTTTCGTCAGGATCGTCGAAGGTCTGATGAAATATGTACAGGGTGAACCTGTCGATTTCAGTGAGGAACAGAGTGAGAAGCAGGTCAATCCTGCGCTGCTGATAGAGAACGAGGAGTTCGGCTACTGCACGGAATTCATCGTCAGACTCAGCGACGATTATCTCAAGAAGTTCGACGAGAAGATCCTCAAGCAGAAGCTTACGGACATGGGCGGAGAATC
>JAGACP010000052.1 GCA_017614055.1 Erysipelotrichaceae bacterium
CCGAGATGTATCCTGACGCTACTACCTCCATCCCCTCTTCCATCGGACACGTTATGCGTTCCAGATTTGAAGATGCAAGGAAGCAGTTCAGCTTGCTCGTTTCATCCTTCAAAGAGAAGTACACGTGGCCCGAGCTGTGAAACTTAAGATTGCTTATCTCGCCTACTACTGAAACGTTGGCGAGTATCGGATCGGTCTTCAGGACACGGCCTATGTAATTGTTCAGTTGTCCTACTTTGATCGGTTTCAGTCCCATAAGTACCTGCTGCCCAGAAGCGCTGTTCCGATTGCGTTATCCGATGATAAACCGGCGTCTGCGAAGAACGCTCTTATTCCTTTTGCTGCGAGTCTGTCAGTTATGTATTCTCTTATGAAGCGGCTCGACGATACGCCTCCAGACATGTAGATGCTGTCTGTTCCGGTCTTTTCGGCGTTTTGCAGTATCATCTCAACCATCGATTCGGATATCTTCTCAAAAACTTCCCTGATCAGATAGTACACACCATGTTCCATGTCCGTAAGTCTGTTCCTTATCTGCGTGTCGAATCCGGACAGATTGACGTAAGCGTCATTGACTTTAATAGTGGTCAGGTAATCGGAGACATTTCTCGCCTTCATCGCAAGACCGTCCAGAACCTCGCCGCACGGGAACGGCAGACCAAGAGCCACACCGGCTCTGTCAATGACCTGTCCGTAGGAAATGTCCTTTGTTCCGCCTGTTATATCTATGTCGTAGAAGGTTCTTTCGCCGCGTATATCAGCAAAACCCGAACCCTCATATAATTCGTGCTTTTTCTGTGTGATCTTCAGCAGTTCACAAGTGCCGCCTGAGAAATGGCAGGCGGCGAAGTCTCCTGAAGGCCTTTCTGCAAAGGCAGACAATACCGCTTCCACATGCCCTTCCTGATGCGAAAATCCGATGGCCGGCACATCCAGAGCCGAAGCGATAGCGACAGCTTGTCCGGATCCCGCCGTGAAGCATGGCATATACGATCCTTCGATTGCTCTCGGTCTGGTTGAATATGCAACTGCGTCGATATTGCCGTCAAAGACGTCTCTCAGTTCCGAGAACATCTCCGGCAGGTTCTGTACGTGCTGAAAGAGTGCTTCCGACTGTCTTAGACCTCTCTCCCCTTCCTTAACTTTCAGGAAGCGCCTTATGTCCGCAACTGTTTCCCCTCCGCGAACAACTGCGAGGGATGTCTTGTAGTTGCTTGTGTCGATTCCCAGAACGCACTTATCAGTCATTTTTACTGCCTTTTGTTATCGCTCCGAGAACACCGTGTATGAATCTCGCGGAACTGTCAGTGCTGTACTTCTTGGCCATGTTGATGGCTTCATTTATTGACACCGCTTCCGGTATGTCGTCGCAGAATCTGATCTCTCCGCATGCGAGGCGCATTATGGCAAGATCCACCTTAGGCATCCTGCTGGTCTTCCATCCGGATGCGTATCTGTTTATGTCAGCGTCTATCTCATCAAGATGATTGACTGTCTCGGACAGAAGCTTTCCTCCGCGAACAGCGTGATCACCCTTGAGCCTTTCGGCGGCAAGGCGGGTTGCCTTTGCTTCATCCAGGGATTTAGTGGCATCCATCTCATATAGTATCTGCATCATGATTTCACGCGCGTCATTCCTCGTCATCTCTCTTGACTCCCTCCACATGGATGTTAACTGCATTCAGCTTCATGTTTGTCATGCTGCGGATCTCGTTCTTCACGTTCTCCTGAATGTCCCAGGCGACCTGCGGGATCTTGCAGCCGTATGACACGATAACATGGAGATCGATCTCGATCTGGTCCTTGTTCTTTGTGACTCTTGTGACCTTCGCGCCTTTGGAGACCAGCTCCTTGCCTCGAGTCTTTTTGCTGATGATGTTAGTTATTCCTCCGGCCATCTCGGCGACGCCTTCAGTTTTAAGGGTCGCGTTGATGGCGCATACTGCCAGCACGTCATCAGATACGTTTAATACTTCGTTATCCTCTGCCATTATTCCTTATCCTTATCTTCCTTTTCGTTTATCTTCATGATCACCTTCTCGATTCTTCTGTCTTTGACTGAATCGATTGTGAAGACCAGGTTCTCCCACGTCATCTCTTTACCCAGATCGTCCTCGTCAGGAATTTCGCCGAACATGTCGATTATGAAGCCGCCGATAGTTTCTGAATCTTCGGATTCAAGATTTGTTCCCAGTTCCTCATTGATGTCATCCAGATACATGCTTCCGTCGATCATGTAAAGGTCATCTTTAAGTTTGGTCAGCTCCTGCTCCTCTTCATCATACTCGTCGTCGATGTCGCCCATGACTTCTTCGATGATGTCCTCCATGGTAACAATGCCGCAGAAACCGCCGTACTCGTCGATGAGAATAGCAATCTGCTGCTTCGTTCTCTGCAGTTCGAAGAACAGCGAGTCGATATTCTTCGTTTCTGGTACGAAATACGGGGTACGCAGAATTGATTTTATGTCAACGTTATCGAAGCCCTGCTCTCTTGCCTGAATAAGGTAATCCTAGATGTTGAGGATGCCCAGGATATTGTCGCTGTCATCCTCATACACCGGAATACGCGAGTATTTAAGGCTCATAAGCTCATCAATGTACTCCTCCGGAGGATCATTGATATCTATCGCAAAGACATCAGTACGCGGCGTCATTATCTCGTACGCGAGGATATCGTCGAAGGCGAACACTCCTGTGATCATCTTCTTGCCTTCCTCCTTGAGCTCGCCGCTCTCCTGTCCTGCCTCGAGCATGTCCACTATGTCCTCTTCGGAGTATTCGTTATCATTCAGGTCAACTCTCTGCCTGAAAAGCTTGAGAAACAGTATGGCCAGTCCTGCTATGCAGATAGTGATCGGTCTGAGTATTACGTTGAGCACTTTAATACTGCCAGCAGTTGCCATAAGGACGCCTTCCGCGTGCTGCATGGCTATTCTTCTCGGAAGCATTTCTCCAAGCGCCATGAGGAAAATCAGGGCGATGAAGAATACAACGATGAACGAAACGGCCATTGCCAGTGCGTCTGATTCCCAGATAAGCATGAGCTTTACGCACAGTGATTCCGCCAGAAAAACTGTACA
>JAGACP010000053.1 GCA_017614055.1 Erysipelotrichaceae bacterium
ATCTAAGCATCTTCCAGGGACAGCTCGACAAGAACGGCAGATTCCAGACCAAGTTCTGCATGAACGACTGGATGAGAGCGGGAGCACCTATCTATGTCAGCCTCTACGAGACCGAGGAAGACATGCTGGAAGAGAAAAATGCCGTATCGACGGCCCAGATGATACCTGCCCAGAAGGCCAAAGATATCACGGTCGTGACATTCCTGGAACAAAGCGAAGACAGGTTTACCGTCAAGACGACGCTGTATGGCGTTACATTGAATCTGACCGTCGAAGGAGCCATCCTCTATGGAGAGATGCCGTCAAAGGAAATACTGCTCTGCCAGGCGAAACCGGGTTCAAAGATCAAGGTAAAGGTCGAGATAGCCGGCGGATTGCCTGTAGGTCTCCTTGACTGGGAAACCGTGAATTTCACTTGGTTACAGTCAGGTCAGACATTTGAGTTTAATATAGGCACAGACAAGGAGATCGGATATTTTGAAGATTTCAGTGTCTATTATGATGACATGACTCTCCGTATATGCATGCTGACAGTTTACCCGGTAGATGCGTATACCGAGAAGCCTATACTGACGTATGAGCCTTCATGGTCTGGAACAAGGTAAGGTGATCAGTCATGAACGCAGACAGTTCGGTCGTTTTCCTTCCTGTGAGCGACATTGAGAAGACATACAGGTTCTATCACGGGATCCTGGGACTTCCCGTCCATCAGAAACAGGGCGATGCGCTGTACATCTTTGATACGGGATACGGTTACTGGGGATTCTGTCAGTACCAGGACGGCAGAAGACCGCTGTCGGGAGACAAAGGAGTATGTCTCTCCCTGAATCTTGATTCAAAGGAAGAAGTGATATCCAGATATGAACAGCTGAAAGACAAAGTAGTCGTCCATAAGGAACCTGCGGAACATCCTGTCTTTCCGGTGTTTTCTTTCTTCATCCTGGATCCTGACGGATATCTGGTGGAATATCAGAAGGCGGCGGAGTGAACCTGTCGGATCATTGAAAGACCGTAACCGGCGGCATGCTATTGTCACGGATACTTATAAATATTTATAATTTATATGGCAACTGTCAGATCTGCTGACAGTGTTTCGGAAATATGATAAACAGCGCAAAAGGATCAGGAAATGTACCGACAGGACTTTCTGCATTGATGCAGGCCTGGTTCTTTTATTTCAGTCAATAAGGAGGAATTATGTCAAACGCCTATTTCACTATCGCCCGTCCCGAAAACGACGCTTTCCGCGGCTATCTGCCGGGGTCCAAAGAACGTGCGGAACTGAAGGAAGAACTTGCCCGCCAGTCGAAGGAGGTCGTCAAGATCCCTCTGATCATCGGCGGCAAAGAGATATTCACGGAAAAGACTCTCAAGGTCACCATGCCTCATGATCACGATCATGTGATCGCGGAGTGCTGTCTGGCCGGAGAGAAGGAACTCACCATGGCTGTCGATGCGGCTCTGGCTGCCAAGAAGGCCTGGGAGGAAATGCCCTGGGAGCATCGTTCGGCCATCTTCCTGAAGGCTGCGGACATGATCACCGGTCCTTACAGGAAAGTGCTCAATGCCGCTACGATGCTGGGACAGTCAAAGACCGTGTTCCAGGCGGAGATAGACATCGCCGAGCTTGCGGACTTCCTGCGTTTCGGCGTATGGTCGGCCCAGGAGATCTTCAAGGATCAGCCTGCCTCGATCCCTGGCATCTGGGACAGACAGGACTACCGTGCGCTTGACGGATTCATCTGCGCGATAACGCCGTTCAACTTCACTTCCATCGGCGGAAACCTTCCGACCGCGCCTGCCATCGTCGGTAACGTGGCGGTATGGAAACCAAGCCGTACGGCGGTACTTGCTAATTATTACTACATGAGGCTGCTCATGGACTGCGGTCTTCCGGCAGGAGTCATAAACTTCGTTCCTTCGGTAGGAAGCGATGTCGCCAAATATGTCATTTCGAGAAAGGAACTGGCGGGATTCCACTTCACCGGTTCCACCGAGGTCTTCCAGAGCGTCTGGAAGCAGATCGGCGAAAACATCTCTTCTTATGACAACTATCCGCGCATAGTGGGCGAGACCGGGGGAAAGGACTTCATCTTTGCGCATAATACGGCAAAGATCCGTCCGCTGGCAGCGGCTCTTGTCAGAGGATCCTTCGAGTATCAGGGACAGAAGTGCTCGGCATGCTCGAGGGCATTCATCCCTGAAAGCATCTGGCCTGAAGTGCTGTCGGCCATGAAAGAGATGATGAAGGAAGTCAAGATGGGAGACGTCCAGGATTTCGATACCTTCCTGGCGGCCGTCATCGACGAGGCTTCATACAAACGCTGCAGCGAATATCTGGAACGCGCAAAGAAGAGCGATGACTGCGAGATCGTCATCGGCGGAAACTGCGACGATTCGAAGGGCTGGTTCGTTGAACCTACCGTCATCGTCTGCAAAAAGCCCGATTACGAATCCATGGTCAAGGAGATCTTCGGACCGATCCTTTCCGTCTATGTGTACCCGGACGACAAGCTGGATGAGACCCTGAAGATCTGCGACGAAGCTTCGCCTTATGCCCTGACCGGCGCCATTTTCGCGCAGGACCGCGAAGCCATCGTGAA
>JAGACP010000054.1 GCA_017614055.1 Erysipelotrichaceae bacterium
ACAGCATCTTCAGCTGATAGTTGCTCGGTTCCCTGCCTGCGGTATCATAGATCCTGTCCTGCAGTTTCCTGTCCAGCTCGGAAAAAATAAAAACATCCTTTACAGGATCGATATATTCTTCGCTGAATGTATCCGTATCATCCTTTGCTGCGCATGAAACGCACATCAGCACCAGCAGGATGACGATGATCTTTCTTATCATTTACCGAACAGGGAAAGTATCTCTTCCCTTCTGTTTTCCATATCCTGATATCCGAGCTCATACAGTTCCGCAAGCTGTTCGCACGTGCCTCCGAGTCTGGATACTTTCGAAGTCTTCGTAGGATATATGTATACGGCCCGGCCTTTTTCTTCCAGTTCCTTTATCAGTCCTATCTGTTTCTGATAGTTGATATGTCTGACTCTGTAGTCCTCGGAGATATTTTCGCACATTGGATAAGTCTTCTTCATCAGCCAGATGACGAATTCTTTGGCGGGTTTCCTGACATAGTCGTATGGCTTGGTGGTGATGATCAGATGCCTGTCGCATCCGTCTTCCACGGACTTTTCGATCGGGATCATGTCGGTGATGCCTCCGTCAAGGATGTGCCTTCCTTCGCATTCGGTGATCTTGCCTATGATCGGTAAAGAAGTCGATGCCTTGAGTTCATCGAGAGAGCACTTGCTGAAGTCCTTGTATACGGTCTTGCCCTGCTCCAGTTCATACAAGCCTATCTGGGAATAAGGCTTTTTGACTTTGTTGACAAGATCCATGTCGAAACCGAGGAAGTCTCTCAGACCTCTGTAGAAAAGATCGTCATAATCGACCAGCCTTCCGGTTCTAAGAAGCGGTCTTATGCCGATGTCTCTTTTGTCGTTGATGTATTTTGTTGATATGTCGAAAAGCTTCTGCTTGTCTTTTATCAGATAATTGGCAAGATATACCGCACCCGTAGATATGCCGTAGGCATTGTCGAAAGAAATGTCATTGTCGATCAGCCAGGCCAGAGCACCGGCGGTAAACGCGCCTCTCAAGCCTCCTCCTTCAAGCACCAGGGATGTCTTTTTCATATTCCTGCCCATACCATAATTCTATTATCAAACACAACTGCGCGCAATCACTCGGCTATCAGTATCGCCACGAATACCAGGATGCAGCCGACTATCTCTTTAAGGGTCAATACCTGCCCCAAGACCAGCCAGCCGAAGATCGCTCCGAATACCGATTCCAGACTCATGATGAGCGAAGCCAGGCTTGCCTCGATATATTCCTGATATACGACCTGAATGGTCTGGGCGAACGCTCCGGAGAGGAAGATCATGTACAGGACCGGAAGAAGCGTGTCCGTGAAATCGCTCAGGACCGGCTTCTCTACGGTCATCATTATTATCCCCGCCAGCACTGATCCGAAGATCTGGGCGACGAAGCTCAGCGCCAGGCTGTCGCATTTCTCGACATATCTGTCTATGATCAGTATCTGCATGGCGAAGCAGAATGCTCCGCATAATAGATACAGGTCTCCGAGATTCAGCGTGAAGCTTCCGGACATGCACAGGAAATAAAGCCCCACCAGCGCCATGAATATCGCCAGGAACATCCTTCTTTTCAGTTTCTTGCCGATGAAGATTTCGATCAGCGGAACGATGACGATGTAAAGAACGGTGATGAAGCTGGCCTTGCTGACGCTTGAAAGCATCATGCCCTTCTGCTGGCAGGCACAGCCCGTGAAAGCGAATATCCCCATCAGGATGCCGCCGATGAAGGTATGTCTGTTGAACTTCTGCTTCATGACGATGATCAGAGGTATCAGGCCAAGGACGCCAACACCCTTGAGGAACACTATCGTGAATGTTCCCAGATTGGCTGCAGAGATGGTCTGGATGCAGTAAGACATTCCCCACAGCATCGTGGCGATCAGAAGCATCACACTCGCAAACAGTCTTTTCTCTTTCTTTTTCATCGATCTGTCCCTACTGTATTATGAATCCCGAATACATTCCCAGGAAGAAAGTCACGACATTGGCGATTATCGCATAGATTATCGTCTTGATCTTCTTGTGCCCCTTGAAGGCGATCAGATAAATGACCGTCTCGATGATCAGCACGCCAAGTTCCAGTATCGGATATATGAACAGCCATACCAGAGCTCCCGAATAATAGCTCAGGAAACCCATGATCACATTGAGGATGACCTGCGTGATGATGTTGACGATGACGATGGTCTTCATCTTGTCTTTGTATCCGAAACAAAGACCGATCAGCGCTTCGGCAAATACGGTCATCACCATCCTTGCCGCAAAACCTATGAGCTGTTTCCCCATACGGACTTCTTCTTTCGTCTCGAGACTTCTGCAGTCGAATGTGAAATAACTGTCGAAGGCTTCCCTTTCAAGCTTCTCTGATACATGGATGACCCCGGTATCCGCATCATATATGGCTATCTTGAACTCCTCGGGAGGATAGTACGACCATCTGAAACTGTCATCGTCCGAACATTCATCGATATAGTTCAGAAAATAATACCCGTCTGCATCTTCATATTCCATGAAAGCCCTGCAGGCTTCCAGATATCCCCCATCCTTCTGATTTATGTTTTCTTCATCGGCGACATACCACGGACCGTAGTGATCGGCCTTGCTCAGAAGAGTGACAAAATACTTGCCTTCAGGCGCATTCTCGAAAGTCACGCTGACCGTAGGCTTCGGTCCCATGTCCGCACTTATCCTCGATACGGACATGTTCATAAGAATCAATACAAGTAACAATATCCTCAGTGTCTTCTTCATATGCACCTCAGTTGAAACGATAGATTATCGCCATGAAGAAATTGCCCAGCAGATAGGCAAGTACGCATGACAGTATGAAAAACAGCAGCTGTCCCTGAACGGTCTTCCCCTGCTTCAGGAAACGGTTGAAGTCCAGAGCATTGAGAGAATAGATGGACAGGATGAAACAGAACAGATATATGCCTGTCTTCACATAGAAATCAAACATGGACGAATCCTCCCCTGATCATGACATTCTGTATATTCAGATCATCGTCGGTGAATACCAGATCGGCATGCTTGCCCTTTTCGATCGTTCCGTATTCCCTGTCCAGTCCGTAGAACCTGAAGGCATTAAGGCTCGAATAAAGAAGCAGATCCGTATATTTCGCTCCCAGTCCATAGAGGACCTTTATCTCGTCGTTGATCGATACGGTGCTTCCGGCGAAATGTCCGTCATCCGTAATGAAGCAGCCGTTTTTCTTGAAACACTTCTTGGACATGAAATCATACTCTCCGTCAGGCATGTTTCTGGCCATGCTGGAATCGGTGACGATCATTATCCTGTCCCTGTCGATGTTTTTCAGGATCAGTTTCAGAACGTTCCTGTCGATATGATGACCGTCAGTGATGACTTCGCACTGCCATCTGTTCATGAAGGCGCAGTTGACCAGCGTGATGTCCCTGTGATGTAACGGACGCATGGCGTTGAACAGATGAGTGAATCCGTCGACGTTGTCGTCAAGATCTTCAAGTACGGCATCCGAATGACCGCACATGACCTTTATTCCTTTTTCCTTAAGGAGTTTCCCGATCTCTTTCGCTCCTTCAAGTTCATAGGCGATCGTCATCTGTCTTATCTTCGTGCTTGCTGCTTGCAT
>JAGACP010000055.1 GCA_017614055.1 Erysipelotrichaceae bacterium
CAGAGCACCTATCGCAAAACTGATCAGAAAACTCTTGAGGAAACCGATAATCGTGAATCTCCCCGAACTGAGCAGTCCAATGAAAGAAAGAACGAAACTCATCGTTCCTCCCATGAGCAAACTCATTTTCATTCCGGCCTTCTTCATATCCATATCATTTTCCTCCTGATCCATATACATCAATTATACTTCCTAGTGCAGCAGCATCGTCACAAGACCTGTAAGAACTCCCACTATCACCATGAACACAGATCCCGGAAACAGCATCCCTTTCACATGGAACCATTTCTGATGATAGGCTTCATCCATGTGTTCGGTCCCTTCAAGCCTGAAAGCCTTGATGTTGGCAAACAATATCCAGTCGATGAAGAAAGTGTCGTAGCATCCGATGAACACCATGAGCAGAGCCCCCACAATAAAACCATCCATGAAGGTCCTCGCTCCGGCAAAATGCGCACACAGCGCAAGTATCAGAGTAAATAGAAGGATGCCTATGCTTTTGGTGACTATCACCTTCCTGCTTTTATATGAAACATCTACTCTCTCGTGAGTCTTGAAATACTCTTCCTGTATGTCTTCTGGATAGTTGTGGACATTGGCAGGATCATCCAGATTTCTGGTGGCGCTGAATACGCCGATAGTGAACAGTGCGGCAAACACTGCCGCTTCAATAAGGATCACACCGTAATTCATGACATATCCTCCCTTTATCTCTTCCTGCAGCTGAAGCAGGCGATGCTTTCAACGTTGCTTACTCTGACATCTTCATACATCGTATTCAGTCTTTCTTCCAGAGATCCGACCGTCTCGAAAGGAGGAGTGAAGAATCCTGTCGGGATGTAGAAGTTTCTGATCATCCGGTCGGTCTTTCTGTTCGCATCCTTCACATAGAAACATCCCGTGAAGATGCCGTCTTTCTTCAGTACGCGGTTTGTCTCCCTGTATGCCGCTTCCTTGTCCGGGAAGGCATGGAAGCCGTTGAGAGAAAGTACGACATCGAAGTATCCGTCCTCGAATGACAGATCGCCGACGTCCCCCTGGATGAACTTTATATTATGGATTCCAAGTTCTTCCGCCCTTTTCCTGGCCGCCTCCATCATCTTCGGCGAATAATCGAGACAGGTTATGTCCGCTTCCGGCAGTGTCCTGAAGAAAGGCAGCGATATGACACCCGTACCGACAGGTACTTCCAGTATCTTTCCTTTGAAATCCTTCGGGATGGATTCAAGGCTCCTTGCCTGATACTCGTCGATATCATCCTTGTCCATATGCCACACGACCCTGTCCATCAGCCTTCCGGCGACAGTCGTACCCCTTATCATCCCGTCATAGAAACTGTGGGCCGAGCCCAGTCCTTTGTATGCCTGTTTTATCTCGTCTTTTCTGTTCATACGCACCTCTTGTTAGTATATGCTAACTCAATATAATTGTAATACTTTTATGTACAAAGAAAACCTCTTGTGCAGAGGTTTGTCTTCTATAGTTCAAACAGATCCCTTGGGAAATTGGTAAGAAATTCCGCACCGTTCTCCGTTACCAGGATCATGTCTTCCACTCTCATGTATCCTTCGTTCGGGAAGAACATCTTCGGCTCGCTGCAGAATATCATGCCCGGTTCAAGCACCAGCGGAGTTCCAGGGATCAGGAACGGCACCTCGTGTACTTCCGAACCGATGTGATGTCCGTTTCCTCCGGGTTCGTCCCTCTTGAATCTCAGATAGTCGTAGTAGCCAAGCTCCTCGGCCTTGTCGCAGATGAGATCGTACAGATCTCCGAACAATGTCTCACCCGGCTTGATCTTCGACACCATGTAGCACTCCGCTTCCTGCAGAGCCTTGTATCCGTTCTTCACCAGTTCCGGAGCCTTGCCCCAGTATACGCTCCTGCCCCAGTCTGAGCAGTAGCCCTGATCCATGTATCCGATATCGAACGCCACCATCGTTCCCGGAACGAGTTTCCTTTCCGGTTCGAACGGTTCGATGTTTTTCGCATTCTCGGTATTTCTCGTCTTGAAGCCGCAGGTCGGCGCGAACGACAGATCCTGCATGCCGTGGGTCAGTCCGTAGTCGATGATGCCTCTTTCGCATTCGAACATCGTCATGCCTTCGTACATGTGTTTCACCACATACATGACCGCATCGTCGGTGAACTTGCCCAGCTTCCTCATCTTGTCTATCTCTTCGGCATCCTTGATCCTTCTGATGTCGTCGAAGATGGTCTCCACGCTTGTAGTCTCTATCTGGGGATCCACTTCCTTCAGAGTCCTGACGAACCAGTCGTCGCAGTCTCTGCCGATGCCGATCTTCTTGCCGTCGACGATGTGTCTGAGTTCATCCTCGAACTGATCCATGAAGCTCACGACAACGTCGTTCTTCGTCGTATCGAAATGATCCTTCTTGGAAGGGATGGTCAGGATGGTGGTCTTTCCTTCCCTGTTCATGTATATCATGGCTTCAGGGATGATGTGCGAACCTGCTACAGGCGCGTCGAGGTTGAAACAGTAGCGCTGCCAGAAATATGACGTACACTCCGCAAGATACTGGAAGTTCGCACCCGTGGCGAACAGTATTCCGTCAAGTCCGGTCTTCTCGAATTCCGCAAAACACTTTTTTCTTCTTTCAGTTACTATCATCTTTCTCTCCTTCCGTTATACATAGTCTCTCGTATCGCTCTTGCGCTGCACGATGCCCGATATGATCGCCAGAGCGAAAGCGATCGCCGCATATACGAACGATCCCCTCGGCGACACCTCGTAGACGAATCCCGACACCAGCGATCCCACTATCGTTCCGACGCTGGACATGGAGTTGTATATGCCTACGATTGAACCTCCGGATTTCTTGGAGAATCCGTTAAGCATCGACTGCAGCAGAGGTTTATAGACGGCGTTGAAGCCGAAGAACACGACGTTCAGCACGATGAACGGGACCACCTCGTCGATCACGATTATTCCCGTCATCATCATCAGACATACCGCAAGGGTATAGATGATGGACTTCCTGATGTCCGTCCTGTTGAGCAGATAGGTGCAGATGGTCGCATTGGCGATCATCGTGATGATGCCCACTCCCCCCTTGAGATAACCGTTGTATGAAGGAGGGAAACCATACTGGTCCTTTATGAAATAGTTGAAACACTGTTCGTAGCACGTCGAAGCGAAACTCGTCAGCATGCATACG
>JAGACP010000056.1 GCA_017614055.1 Erysipelotrichaceae bacterium
CATCTTCTCAGAAGGCGAAACTTCTATCAAAGTCTTTGTATTGTCGGAAAGACCTGTGGCATATACTTTATAGCCGTCGGCTTTCAGTCTGTTTATCTCCTGGATGAGATCTGTGTGACAGAGATTGAGATCGTAGATTGTTCCTTTGCAGTTGTCCAGACACTTCTGGTTATAGATGTCGGCGCAGTTGTCGCTCATGATGATCGAATCGAAGCCGAACAGCACGCATGCTTCCATGATCCTGGCGATGTTGAGAGGATCCTGCAGCTGGTCGAGGATGACCACCCTGTTTCCATAGTCGCGGGATTCTTCGATCATCTTCGATGCGCCTATGTATCTGAGGCCTTCTTTCTCGCTTATCTTGTCCAGGACTTCCTGGGATACCTCAAGAGAATCATCGAACGGAAAAGGCATGTCTCCCGTATATACAAGCCGTATCAGATGTCCTGTATCATATGCCTTGTCAACCATCTTTTCATCGGTAACAAGAAAAGAACCGCTGCGGTATTTCTTCTGCAGCAGACGGTGCAGTTCCTTGACCTGTTTATTGTCCAGTGATGTGATCATTTTCTTCTCTGGCTGTAAAGCAGCGTTGCCACGACATCCAGTGCCGCGCAGGCATTGAGCGAATTACGGAAATCGGAACCGTAGGAGATGAAGAATTTCCTGTCGGCCATGTCCAGCAGTGCAGAACTTATTCCCCTTTTCTCTCCTCCCAGCATGAACAGCGCTTTATCGGAGAATGTCGCATCGAAGATGTCCGTCGATTCTTCTCCGCGGTAAAGGGCGTACAGGCTGTAGCCCTGCTGTTTGTATCCTGATATCTGTCTGACTGCGTCTTCCGTTATCTGAACATTGAGCATGTCATAGGCTCCTGCGGATGACTTGAGCAGCTGGTTCTCCATCGTGATGTAGTCTCTCGGAGACAGAAGAACGTTCTTCACGCCGAACGCATACAGCGTGCGCATCGAGTATCCCAGATTGAAAGGATCCTCTATCCCTTCAAGATAGAAGATGTCTCCGTCTGTCAGTTCATCGTTCTTCCTTGAAGAGACCTCGGCTCCGATGCCTCCGTGGGACTTGCCGGTGAGATGTTCACCGAGCTGTTCCCTTTCAAGTTCTATCAGTTCTATCCCCGCTTCTTTCGTGATCTTCCTGATGTAGTTGAAATCCTTGGTCTTCTTCCCTCTGTCGATATAGACCTTCTCTACCGTTCTTTTACGGCCTTTGATGGCGGCCTTTACGGCTATCGCTCCTTCTATGATCATCAGCGGTTCACCTTCCTGATCATGCATCCCTGGGATACCTTGAAAGGCATCCGGACATACAGAAGCTGGGTCGGCTTGTTCGCAAGCTCGACGTCGTTCCAGTCGTAGTCGTATATGTTGTCCGCCTTGAAGCGGAGGTTGTCGATGTCGGGTCCGAAGACTTCAAGCTCGTCTCCTCTGTGGAAGATGTTCTTGACTTCGATGAGGGCTATCGAACGGGTAGGTTCGTAGCTGTGGATGTAGGCGACATAGTCGTGCGTCACCCCTGCTCCGTTGATTCCGTAAAGGTGCTTCGAACTGTCGCATTCGCCCGAAAGGAAGCCGTCGTCAGCCGGTCTGTTCTCGGCCTTGGTCAGTTCTTCGTCGTAGTATGCCAGTCTCTCGGGAGAAAGGCCGCCGTTAGCATATATCTCGTCGATCATCCTGCGGTAGGTCTTCACCACCTGACCGATGTAGTATTCTGATTTCATCCTGCCTTCGATCTTCAATGATGCCACACCGCTTCTGATCATTTCCTCTACGTAAGCGGATGCTCTTAAATCTTTGGAAGACATGGACATCAGGCAGTTGGGATTGGAGATGATCTCGTCGCCGTCGAACAGGTGATACTTCCAGCGGCATGAATGCGCGCATCCTCCCCTGTTGGCATCTCTCAGGGTCATCCTGTTTGAAAGGACGCATCTTCCCGAGAAGTTGGAACACATGCCTCCGTGGATGAACACTTCCAGAGGTATCGAAGATTTCGAAGCTATCTGCTTTATCTGATCCATACTTGCTTCCCTGGCGAGCACGACCCTGTCCGCTCCGAATTCTTTCATCGCTTCAACCGATGCGGAGTTCAGCGAAGACAGCTGCGTCGAGATGTGACATTCAAGCTTCGGTGCCACCTTCTTGACGATCGGGATCAGCGCAAGCGAAGAGATGATTATCGCATCCACTCCTATCTCTTCCAGATACTTCAGATAGTCCATGATGCCTTTGTAGTCGTCGTCATGGAAGACGATGTTCACGGTGACGAAGACTTTCCTTCCGTAGGACTTCGCGAAACCGCAGATCTCTTTCAGCGATTCATTGTCGAAGTTGGATGCCCTTGAGCGCAGCGAAAAAGACTTGCCGCCGACATAGACGGCATCCGCTCCGTACATGATGGCGATCTTGGCCTTGGCAAGGTCCTTCGCCGGTGCAAGCAGTTCTATCTTATTCATCCTTGGTGATGTTGGTCCTCTGGTAGAGATATCCCGAAGAATAGTTGTCGGGATGGGACTGAAGTAGGTTCTGCTTCAGGAATTCCTTGTTTTCATTGGAGATGCGCCTGTAGTCACGGCATACTTCCATGACTGTGCTGTCGTCTATGAACAGGGTATCGATGATGCCTCTTTTGAGATACTTCTTCAGATCGTTGATTTCATTGAACATTTCGAAGACATAATCGGAATAGATGTATGTGCCATGATCATTTTCGATGATAGGAAGACGGTAGTCCCTCTGTTCCTCGACGAGACTCATGGTCTCTTTGTTCAGATAGTCGTATTCCCTGTTTATCTCATTGAAATAGTTCTTGAGGAACTTGCGTTTCGAATATGAAAGACGGATGTGGCCGAATATCTGCAGGTCGACCTGTTTCGGATTGGCTTTGACGATGTTGGTGATCTCTTCAAGAGTCAGTTCCCTGGACAGTACCACCGAGTCAATGCCTCTTTTCAGAAGGAAAGCCGTATCCAGCGCATTGCACAGGACGGTCTTTCCGTCATAGATGAGCTTCGAAACCATGTCGTCTTTCCTGGCGATGTCGTAGATGCCGAAGTCGTGGAAATAGATGCCGTCGACGTCGAGCTTGCTGATGACACGGAAGTAATAGTAAAGATCGGGAAGTTCGTCCTCGGAGACGAAATCATCCATCACGATGTAGACTTTCTTTCCTCTGGTTTTGATATAATTGCAGATTATTTCGATGTCTTCGATGGAAGAATCGTAGCTGCTCGTGAAAAGACTGCCGGCGATGACTCCGTCGACAAGCGGAAGAAGCTTCTCCAGAAGCTGTTTCTTTCTCAGCGTCACAAGCAGTTCCATAATTCTATTCTACATTAAAAAGCCAGTAGTACATATCTACTGACTTTCGGTCGCTTTGTTGACTTCCCTCATGTGCCTGCGGCGGTCGAGGTTGGTCAGATATCTCTTTCTCAGACGTATGCTGTCGGGAGTGATCTCGACCAGTTCGTCGTCGTTGATGAATTCCAGTGCTTCCTCGAGCGAGAAGATCCTGGCAGGCGTGAGCTTCATGGCTTCGTCGGCTCCCGTCGATCTGATCGCCGTCATCTTCTTGTTGACGGTAGGATTGACTTCAATGTCCTGGGGCTTCGGCGATACGCCGATGATCATGCCTTCGTAGATCTCCGTCTGCGGAGTGACGAACAGCTGTCCCCTTTCCTGCAGGTTCCACAGGGCATAGGTCATGGCCTTGCCCGATGCCATGGACACGAGCACGCCGTTGATCCTCTGCGGGACTTCTCCCACGAACGGTTCATAGGCGATGAATTTCCTCACCATGACGCCTTCGCCCTTGGTGTCGTTGATGAACTCGCTGCGGTATCCCAGAAGGCCTCTTGTCGGCACATGGTAGATGAGCTTGGTGTAGGAACCCTCATCCTGTATGTCCAGCATCTGTCCTTTTCTGATGTTGAGCTTGTTTATGACGGAACCGGAATATTCATTAGGCACAGAACAGATCACTTCCTCGATCGGTTCGCACTTTCTTCCGTCTATCGTCTTGAAGATGACTTCCGGTCTGCTTACGCCGACTTCATATCCTTCGCGGCGCATGTTTTCAAGCAGGATGGAAAGATGCAGTTCGCCTCTTCCCGATACCCTGAAGGTATCCGTGGAATCCGTAGGCTCCACTCTGAGTCCCACGTTCACTTCCAGTTCCTTCTCCAGTCTTTCCTTGATGTTGCGGCTCGTCACATACTTTCCTGACTTGCCCTGGAAAGGAGAAGTGTTGACCATGAAGTTCATGCTCAGGGTAGGTTCTTCTATCTCGATCTGCGGCAATGGTTCATAGACGTTCTCCGGACCGATGGTGTCGCCTATCTCGATGTTCTCGATGCCGCTGATCAGCACGATGTCGCCGCACTGGGCTTCGGAGATGGCGGTCTTCTTGAGACCCTGGTAGTTGTAGAGATTGGCGATCTTGCGGTTCTCTTTCTTGCCGGAGTTGTTGCATACGGAGATCATCTCGGCCTGCTTTATTATTCCCGCATAGACTCTGCCTATGCCGATCCTGCCGATGTAGTCGTCGTACGCCAGTGCGCTTATCTGCATCTGCAGCTGCTGATCCCTCAGGTCGGGATATGCCTCGACATGCTTGATTATCGTTTCGAACAGCGGATTGATGTCTTCGTTGGTGTCGTCAGGTTCGTATCTGACGATGCCGCTTCTGGCGATTCCGTACAATATCGGGAAATCCAGCTGTTCATCTGTTGCGCTGAGATCCAGGAACAGATCATACACTTCATCGATGACTTCGTTGATCCTGGCGTCCTTCTTGTCTATCTTGTTTATCAGAAGGATAGGTCTAAGACCCGCTTCCAGGGATTTCTTCAGGACGAACCTCGTCTGAGGCATCGGACCCTCCGATGAATCGACGAGAAGGATGACGGTATCGACCGTCTTGATTATCCTCTCGACCTCGCTCGAGAAGTCCGCATGACCCGGAGTGTCGACGATGTTTATCTTGTAGTCCTTGTAGTTGATCGAACAGTTCTTGGAATAGATGGTGATGCCTCTTTCCCTTTCCAGGTCGTTCGAATCCATGACCTGCGACACTATCTCTTCATGGTCGGAAAAGACGTGCGACTGCGCAAGAAAAGCATCGACGAGGGTCGATTTGCCGGCATCGACGTGGGCTATGACAGCCACGTTTATCATCTTCTTGAATTCCATACTCAATTATTTTATCATTATAGGTGACATATTCAAGAACATTTGTAGTAGAATATGTATGTATGCACCAGTGGCGGAATTGGCAGACGCGTATGATTCAGGTTCATATGGGGTTAAACCCGTGCAGGTTCAAGTCCTGTCTGGTGCACCATTCAGTTGGAGGATCGATGAAAAAGATATTCACAGTACTGGTCATAATGCTTCTGTGCGCATGTTCCGGGAAACTGTCCTGGGATGACGTGAAGGATCATTATGCGGAACTGCAGAATGCCGCCGACGACTTCAACGATCAGACGACCGTTTTCCTCAAGAACGACTACATGTCGCTTCTGGGAAAGCTTGAAGAATATGTAAATGAACTTGAATCAGGTATCGGTGCGGACGAGTCCGGGACAGCCGATGCTCTTTTTGATTTGGCGGCCAAGCTGGACAGGATCGCAGGCCTCTTCAAGGGCGATGCGGCAAGCCAACTGATGAGCATAGCCAATGACGCCAAGGACCTGGTCAAGGCGGCATATGAGAAATCAGACCAGTTCGATTCGCTGAAGGAAAAACTTCTTGAAGCGATCGATAACGTAAAAGAATGGGCTGACGACCAGTGGTATTCGGTGGAAAAGAAACAGACGATAGTCTGGGATGCCGTCGAAGAAGACTATGCAGCCATGGCCGAGGAAGTCATCGAAAACATGCCGAGCCGCAGGAAGGTCACCGAGGCCGAACTCGAGCAGCTCAACGAGACCATCACGAACAATTACGAGACGATCAGATACGGCGTGACCGTCGAAAACGAAG
>JAGACP010000057.1 GCA_017614055.1 Erysipelotrichaceae bacterium
CTTCGGCAAGTTCCGTTTCTATCGAAGGATCGATGGCTTTCAATGTTTCCGTCAGCCACTTGTTCTGATCGGAACCGATGCCTATCTTCTTTCCCTTCACTACCGGTGCCAGAGTGTCTTCCATCTGGTCCATGTATGAAAGGATGACCTTGCATCCCGGGAAGCAGTCCTTGTTTTTCGGTATGGTGACTATCGTCAGTTCCCCGTCCTTGTCGAGGTATGCCAGGGACTCCGGTATCTCGTAGGCACTGGAGTATCCTTCGATGTTTTTCATGCAGGAACGCTGCCAGAACAGCTCCGTCGTCTCCGCGATGTACTGCAGGTTGGCCCCTGTCGCAAAGAGCACCGCATCGAGTCCGCTGTCTATAACGGCCTGCGTACATTTCTGTCTTCTTGCACTGATCATATTATTTATCTCCTTTATATTAATAAGATACCACAAAACATCGCCGGAATGAAATAATTTTCATAAATATGTAAAAATATGTCATTTTATGTGAAAATACCTTGAAAAACAGGTGAAAAAACGATATCATTTACGTATTATTAAATTATGAACGAAAGGGAGCGAAGATGTTAAAGTATATCGCAAAAAGACTGATACTCGGAGTATTCACGATGTTCGTTCTGATCACCGTCGTTTTCTTCGGCATGAAGGCCATGCCGGGAAGCCCTTTCTCGAGGGATAACAAGGCGATAGCCGCCGAGACGCTGAGGGCACTGGAAGAGAAATACGGTCTGGACAAGCCTGTCGGGGAACAGTATCTGATCTACATGAAGAACGTTCTTAAAGGCGACTTCGGCATTTCCATCTCCAAGAAAGGACAGCAGGTGTCCGAGATCATCAAGCTTCGTCTGCCGGTGACCGCCAAACTGGGAGTCATCGCCTTCGTCTTCTCCGTCGTCGTCGGCATAACGCTCGGCGTTCTGTCGGCACTGACGAGGAAACGGTGGGTGAACTCGATCATAACGGTCTTCACGACCATCGGCGTATCGGTGCCGGGTTTCCTGCTTTCGCTGCTGATGATGGTATTGCTGGCGGTGAAGCTGAAGCTGCTTCCGATCATCGGACTGAATTCGCCTTCGAGCTACATCATGCCGGTGCTGGCGCTGTCGTTCTCACCGGTGTCTTCGATAACCCGTCTGACGAGATCGTCCCTGAGGGACGTCATGTCGAGCGACTACATCACCCTGGCCCGTTCGAAGGGAACCAAGGAATTCTGGGTGGTCCTCAAGCACGGACTGAAGAACGCGCTGCTTCCTGTCGTCACATATGCCGGTCCGCTGTTTGCGGGAATGATCACCGGTTCTCTTACGACTGAGACTTTGTTCTCGATCCCGGGAATTGGAAAGGAATTCACCAACTCCATCTCGAATCGTGACTATACATTGTGCATGGGACTGACCATACTGCTTGGCGTACTGGTCATCGTCATGACGCTGGTCAGCGACCTCGTGGCCGCCATCATCGACCCGCGCATCAAGGTGGACAAGTAGGAGGGATGACATGTCAGAAGTTAAATTGAATAAAGATATGTTTGAACTGCTTCCGGAGAACGAAAAGAACTCCGAGTTCATCGCGATGGAATCCCAGACATTCATGCAGGATGCCTGGGGAAGATACAAGAAAAACAAGCTGGCCATGATCGGCCTGGCCTTCCTTATCGTGATGGTCGTCATGTCCATCGCCGTTCCGCTTCTTTCGAAATACGGTTTCGAGACGCAGAACATCGAGATCAGGAACTCCCTGCCTTCGCTTGAGCATCCGTTCGGTACGGACAAGCTGGGAAGGGACATCTTCGTCAGAGTCATGTTCGGAGGACGTATCTCGCTGGCGATCGCCTTCTCGAGTGCCTTCATCTGTCTGATCATCGGCATCCTCTACGGAGGTATCGCGGGCTATGTGGGCGGAAGAGTCGACATGATCATGATGAGATTCGTCGATATCCTGGACAGCGTTCCTACATTGCTGTATGTAATACTGATCCTGATGATCTTCGGAAATACGATCCCTGCGATGCTGCTGGCGATATGCTTCACCTCGTGGATAGGCATGGCCAGACAGGTCAGACAGCAGGTAAGATCCATCAAGGAGATGGAATATGCCCTGGCGGCTACGGTAATAGGTGCCAGCCATACGCGCATACTTCTGAAACATCTCGTCGTCAACGCGATCGGACCTATCATCGTCAACCTGACGACGATGGTACCGAGTGCCATATTCACCGAGAGCTTCCTCAGTTTCGTAGGCATCGGTCTGGATCCTTCGATCCCGTCCTGGGGCAAGCTCGCAAACGACTGCCGTGACCTGTTCTTCACGTTCCCGATCCAGATCACCTGGGTCATCGCGGCGATCTCGCTGACGTGTCTGTCGCTGAACTTCATCGGCGACGGCATCGGCGAAGCGTTCCAGACGAAGAAGAGATAGGAGGAAGATGGAATGACACTACTTAAAGTTGAAAATCTGAGTACTTCCTTCACTACTCCTCAGGGCAAGGTCCAGGCGGTCAGAGACGTATCCTTCGAACTGCAGGAAGGAGAAGTCCTGGGCATCGTCGGCGAATCCGGTTCCGGAAAGTCGCAGATGATGTATACCATCATGGGTCTGCTGGCGGACAACGGCGTCATCGAATCGGGAAAGATAACCTTCGACGGAGAGGACATCTCGCTGTCGAGCTATCCCGACAAGAAGAGCTACGAGGCCAAGATGCTTGAGATAAGAGGAAACAAGATAGCCATGATCTTCCAGGATCCCATGACTTTCCTGAATCCCGTGCTGAAGATAGAGACGCAGCTGGTCGAACCGCTGCTCAACCACACCGACATGACCAGGCAGCAGGCAAGGGAAAGAGCCCTTGAACTGATGAGACTGGTAGGAATACCTTCTCCGGAGAAGAGGATCAAGCAGTATCCGTTCGAATTCTCGGGAGGCATGAGACAGCGTATCATCATCGCAATCGCGCTGACCTGCAATCCTAAGCTGATCATTGCGGACGAGCCTACGAC
>JAGACP010000058.1 GCA_017614055.1 Erysipelotrichaceae bacterium
GAAGATGAAAATGGCTGAGGATGCCCTGATCTTCACTTACCTGTATTCGAAGCTTGAAACGAGAGATATGGATTATCCTTGCATAGCTCCGGCGATGTCGGCAATGGCCGAACTAGATTATCATACGGATGAAGACGGCAATACCCTCACTTACAGGGAGATGCTGGAAAAGGGTCAGGAATGACCATCGATAGAGAAGAACTGCTTAAAGCCCGGGAGATCAGCGGTCTGGTCGGAAGGGGATCTTTCCTGAGGGTCGTGAATTATCACAATACCCGAAGGGCTGATGAGGAGCAGTTAAGGAAAGAAGTCAGAGCATTCCGCAGGCATTATCATTCCGTCAGTATAGAAGATCTTGATGAATGGTGTGCTACGGGCAGGTGGCCTTACGATAGACCGGGACTGATCCCGGCGGTCTTTGAAGGCTGGCGTACAGGATATGATGTCATGGCAAGAATCCTGAATGAAGAAGGCTTCCGTGGATGGTTCTACATCCCCGCTTTCTTTCCGGACGTGCCAGTGGAGGAACAGATACCTTTCTGCAAGCCGCACGGTCTGCGCCTGTTTGCGGCGGACGATTATGACGATCCCCGCTGTGCGATGACCTGGGAGGAGATAAAAGAGATCTCAAAGGATCACGAGATACTCTGCCATACGGCTACGCATGCCTGTCTGGACGAGAGTATGGATCCGGAGACGATCAGAAGGGAGATCATCGATTCCAAGAGACATCTGGAAGAGAAGATAGGACGCGAGGTGGCGGTGTTCTGCTGGCGAGGCGGAGACGAATATAGAAGATCCGAATTCGCCCATGAATATCTGAAGGAAGCGGGATATCGTTATCTGGTCAGCAATCTGAAGATAGAAAAGATAGCCTGAGCATTCAGGCATATATATGTAAATGAAAATTAAAAGGAGAAATGCTTATGGGTGTGGGTAAACTGTTGAAAACCAGGAAATCCAAAAGAATGGCTTTTGCTTTGGCTGTTCTGCTGCCTTTTGCGGTATGGATGATGGTCTACATGCTCATCCCGCTGGTATCGGTCGTCTTTTACAGTTTCACCGATGCCAAGATGGGGTATGACAGTCAGAGCTTTGTGGGATTGTATCAGTTCCGCAAGATGTTTACCAGTGCTACGGCAATGATTTCCATCAAGAACTCGCTGAAAGCGGCACTGGTGATCGTTCCGGTATCTTTGCTGCTGTCCATGCTGACGGCTCTTGGCCTTGATGCTTTATCTGAGCGCAGCAGCAAGATCTACACGTTTGCGGTCTTTCTGCCGAACATCATTTCACTGACGGCAGCGTGTCTTGTATGGCGTTGGATCTATCATGGTCAGTATGGCGTATTGAATTTCCTTCTGAATCTGATGGGCATACCGTCCCAGCAGTTTCTGAAGTCACAGGCTCAGGCGATGTATTCACTTTGTGCGATTCATATCTGGTCTGTATTCGGCTATTATGCCATCATTCTGCTGGCCGCTATCCGCAGCATCGACAAGTCTCTGTATGAGGCCGCTTCGCTTGACGGCGCTTCATATTGGACTCAGTTCTTCCATGTGACGCTGCCGATGCTGAAGAATACGCTGCTGTTTGTCGGCATCATGCTTACGACAAGCGCATTCATGTTCTTCACGCCGGTCCAGCTTCTGACCAACGGCACGCCGGGAACGAGCACCTATGTCATGCTGTTCTACATATATCAGCAGGGTATCGAGCAAGGCAATACCGGTTTCTCTTCGGCGATGTCGCTCGTTCTGATGCTGATAATCCTGTTCTTTTCGCTTATCCAGTGGATACTTTCCACCGAAAGAGAACCTAAACCAAGAAAGAAAGTCAAAACTGTCAAGGAGGTCAATGTCGCATGAAAAAGAAGCATTCCCTAGGTTACTGGCTGATGTTTGTCCTGATGACACTGATCGCCTTCGTATCGTTCTTCCCGTTCTTCTGGATGTTCCTGAGTTCCTTCAAGACCCAGAGTGAACTGTTGAGCATGCCGCCGACGTTCTTTCCGAACAATTTTACGACGGCCAATTATACCCAGGTATTCAAACAGATGCCTTTTACCAGATATTACATAAACTCACTGCTGACATCCGGTCTCAACACGCTGGTAGGCGTCATCAGTTCTTCTTTGATCGGATATGTCTTTGCGAAATATGATTTTCCGTACAAAAACGTCATATTCCTGGTAGTGCTTGCCTGCATGATGATACCTTACGAGACATTGATGCCGACGGTATACAAGATGATGGTCGGCATCAAATGGACCAACTCGTACAAGGTACTGACCATCCCTTATTTCGTCAATATCTTCGGCATCTTCCTGATGAGACAGTTTTATCTGGATCTTCCGGATGACTATCTGGAAGCTGCGGAAGTGGACGGCTGTTCACAGTTCGAGATATGGGCAAGGATCGCGATGCCTATGGCAAATTCGACCACTTCATCTCTGGTCATCTTCCTGTTCATGGCGTCGTATAACTCCTTCATGTGGCCGCTGATAAGTGTCGACTCGCGCAAACTGTTCACTCTGCCGGTCGGTATCGCGTCGATGATATGGGATCGCGGAAATCAGTATGCGATGCTCCTGGCCGCAGCTTCGATGATCATCGTTCCGGTATGCATCCTCTTCGCTTTCATGCAGAGGAAGTTCATCGAAGGTATGACTTCAGGTGGTATCAAGGGTTAAAGAAAGGAAATCAACATGGCAACTGTAACATTGAAAAATATCAGAAAGGTATATCCTAAATCACATAATACAAACAAGAGCAATCTGAAGGAGACGGCTGACGGTGTCCTGGCCGTCGATGATTTCAATCTGGAGATAAACGACAATGAGTTCATCGTTCTTGTAGGCCCTTCAGGTTGCGGTAAATCCACGACGCTGCGAATGGTAGCGGGTCTGGAAGAGATAACCGGCGGAGAGCTCTACATCGATGATGTTCTGGTCAACGAAGTCGCCCCGAAGGACAGGGACATTTCCATGGTCTTCCAGAACTATGCGCTTTATCCGCATATGACGGTCCGTCAGAACATGGAATTCCCTCTGAAAGTTCAGAAAAAGAGCAGGGATTACATAGACAAAAAGGTTGAGGAAGCTGCAGAGATACTTGGCATAACCGAATATCTGGACAGAAAGCCAAAGGCTCTCTCAGGCGGGCAGAAACAGCGTGTCGCCATCGGACGTGCCATCGTCAGAGAACCGAAGGTCCTGCTCATGGATGAACCATTGTCCAACCTCGATGCGAAGCTGCGCAACCAGATGAGAGCGGAGATCCTCAAACTGAGAAAGAGGATCAATACGACTTTCATATATGTCACGCATGACCAGACGGAAGCCATGACTCTGGGCGACCGTATCGTCATCATGAAAGACGGCGTTGTCCAGCAGACAGGAACGCCTCAGGAAGTATTCGACAGTCCGCACAATCTGTTCGTTGCAGGATTCATCGGTACCCCGCAGATGAATTTCTATGACGGAAGACTGGTGGAGGACAAGGGCAGGTATCATGTCGAGATCAAGGATATGAAAGTGGCTCTTGGCAAGGAGAAGACTGAACGTCTGAAGGCCAATGGCGTGAAATCCCGGGATGTGACCGTAGGTGTCCGTCCGGAGCACATCGTACTGTCAGAAGGAGAAAATGTCCTGAGAAGTGTCGTTGATGTTTCGGAGATGATGGGTTCAGTCGTACATCTGCATGTGAACGTCGACGATCAGGATTCGATAATCATCGTTCCGACCATACAGCTCAAGGACAGATCGCTCGTCAAATCAGGTGCCGAGGTCGATTTCACCTTCCCTGAAGACGTCATCCATCTGTTCTCCAAAGAGACGGGAAACAATCTGGAATATTAAAAACGGTCTCTGCAGACCGTAGGGATCACTGGACATCGAGATCGTTCCGACCATATTTTCTCTTTCGCGCTTTGCGGAAACTGTTGGGAGACATGCCCGTCAGTTTCCTGAAAGTGGTGCAGAAATGTGTAGAGTTGTTGTAACCGACTTCATATGCAACATCGGTTATCAGGTCGCTGGTATCTACAAGCAGTCTCTTGGC
>JAGACP010000059.1 GCA_017614055.1 Erysipelotrichaceae bacterium
ATCGCTCCACGGACACAGCTTTGCATAATCATCGTCGAAAACGATCGAATAGGGAGGTCCGCAGCGGTCGTCCACATCCATGTACAGATGTCTGCCTTCGTCATGGATCCTGCAGTATGCTTCCTCGTCGGAAAGGACGCCTTCGCTCAAGGCATCATAAGTTTCTTTATTTATCTGATAAAGATTGAACGCACCGGGAACGCTTGTCCTTGCAGTATACAAATCTTTCTCTTCATCGAAACACGCTTTCCATCCCCAGCCTTCTATGAACTGCATATGACCCTCCTTTCTGATCCCATATAAGATTATTGTCAAAAAATCTGACTCATTCAAGTCAGATCTTCTTTATCTTCTCTGCCTGCTTTCCAGTTCTCTCTGATGTCTCTGTGCAAGCCGTTCATATTTCTTCGCTTCCGAATTGATCTTCTTGTTTTCATACATCTTCGAGATGGCCTTCTCCAGAGTAGGAAGCTCTTCAGGTTTTGCCTTCTTCAGAAGTTCGAGAGCTTCATCGAGATATCCGTGACCTTCAAGCACATAAGCGTCATAAGTCATCTCGACGTCCTTCCTGCTGCGATAGACGCCCAGTCTTGAAAGCTCTTCATAGTACTTCTTCGCTTCCTGTTTCCTGTTTCTGTCGATGTAGTGATAGAAGATCCTCGGATACAGCTTCTTCTTCTGTCCGTCCCTCAGTTCCATCTTCTCGAATCTCTGAATGGACTCCTCTATCTTCCCGTTGTCTTTCTGCAGAGAAGCTACATTGAACTTCACCAGCTCCTTGTCATATCCGGAAACAAACTTCGCAAAGAAAGACTTCGCTATGGAATCGAACTTCCCGTCGTTCTTCTCGAAAGCCGCCTGTATCAGCCTGTTGATGACGGTCCTTCTGATGATGAAATACATGATCTCCAGGACCAGAACGATATCGACGATGATGACTCCGAAAAAAATGATCAGATCTGTACGCATATCACACCTGTCTGAAAACAGCTATCAGAAACCACAGCGACAGCACAGCTATCACCAGACCCATGATCCTGACCATCAAGGTCATTTTTTTGATAGGGTGTCTGGTAAACGTGATGAAACTCGAAAAAATGTAGGGATAGACGATCAGGGAGATCCCCATGATGATCATGCCTATGTACATCGGAACGAGCTTGTACGTTCCCGTGAAGACGAAAGTCGAAAGGATGAAACCGACGCTTCCGCAGAATATCAGCAGATAAGATCTGGTCTTGTATCTCTCATCCTTCTCAAGATATTCCCTGGTCAGTTTCTTGCATTCGTTGGAACACACGTCGAAAGTACCGTTGGATACCTTGATGGTCGTTCCGCCTTCGCCATATTCTTTACCGCAGTATACGCACTTCATCAGCTCTTGCGGTAATCTCCGAACCCGCTTCTTACAACAGCCATCTCTTCATCCGTGAGAAGGATAGGCTCCTTGCCTGCCGCACGGCAGTTGTACAGCAGCTGGCAGCAGAATTCTATCTGCTCGGCAACATCCATCGCATAAGGCAGATTCTTGCCCGTAGCGAGAAGACCGTGGTTGCCCAGTATGCATGCGCGGTTGTCGCCCATGGCGTCATAGCATGCCTCAGCCAGTTCATAAGTACCGAACTGTACATAAGGGATATAAGGCACTTCGCTTCCCGAGTATGCCACCAGATAGTGAAGCTGAGGAACGCTCCAGCCCAGGCAGGCCAGAGTCGTCGCATAAACGGAATGCGTATGGACGACGGCATTGATGTTGTCTTTTCTCTGATAGAATATCCTGTGCATGTCGACTTCGCTCGACGGTTTCCTTTCGCCTTCGACGATGGTTCCGTCAGGCTTCAGCACCACGCAATCCTCGGGATTGGTGTTGTAGTAGTCGAATCCCGAAGGAGTGATCGCAAACAGATCAAGATCCCTGTTGTATACGGAAATGTTTCCGAACGTACCGACCGTAAGCTTGCGGTCGATCATGATCTTGCCGTATTTGACGATCTGTTCTCTTTCTTCCTTAAGTAACATGTCTATACCCCCTGTAGTTTTCTATAGTTTACGACTCTGTCGCAGATGTCGTCTCTGATTATCGTATCCACGTCCCTGGCAACGATGTACGGAGACAGTTCGATGCTGTCGACGGTAGTGCCCGCCAGATGGGATGTGATCAGGACGTTTTCCATCTTCAGCAAAGGATCGTCCGGATCCATCGGTTCCTTGTCCAGTACGTCAAGCGCGGCTCCGGCGATGAGTCCTTCTTTCAGAGCGGTCCTGAGATCATCGTAGTTCAGCAGTCCGCCCCTTGCGGAATTGATGAAGTAGGCGTCCTTCCTCATCTTCCTGAAATGTTCGATCCTGAACCAGTTCTCCGTAGCCTTCAGGTATCTCAGATGCAGAGATACGATATCCGATTCACCGAGCAGATAATCGAGATCCTCGGTATATTCCACGTCCTGAAGACCCTTTTTGTCCAGAGCCTCCTTGGATACGAATTCATCGTAGGCTATGACATGGACGCCCAGTGCCAGCAGCTTCTTCGCCAGCAGGACTCCGATGTTGCCCATGCCTATGAGACCCACCTTGGAATTTCCCAGGGTCTTCTGGAAAGAAGAATTATAGTATTTCCTCTTCCACTTCCCCTGATGAAGCAGGTCGTGAGACAGAGTGATGTCTCTTGTAAGATCTATCATCATCGCGATCACGAATTCAGTGACTGCATCGGCATTCCTGATGCAGTTGACGACCGGGATGTTCTTAGCGGTGGCGGCCTCGACGTTGATGTGTTCGACTCCTCCGCGGTTTGTCATGATAAGTTTCAGATGCTCTGCGGCATCCAGCAGTTTCGAAGATACGGGACAGAAATGTATGAAAAGCACGTCGGCATCCTTTATCAGCTCAAAGGCTTCTTCAGGAACCTCTTTTATATCTTCGGGGCCGTTTTTCTCGATGTTCAGCTGAAGATCGGGAAAATCCTCCTTGTCTTCCGGTCCGAAAAACAAAGTATCTATCCTTCCGCAGTTTATGACGCTCTTCCTGACCGCATCGACCATCACATCGATGTCGATGTTGGCGTCGGTTATTATCAGGATATTCTGCGGACTCTTTGTCAGTTCTTGCAACATGATATCAACCTTCCTTTTTTAAAGGGCTGCCGGCCATCAAACAGCCAACAGCCCCTTATATCACTCTTGTGTTTACCAGAATAATAACAACTTATGCTTATGCTTCAGAAGTGTAAGCAGCAGCGTTATTCTCCAGATAATCGTAAACCTTCTGTTTGTTGGCTCTGAACCAGAGATACAGGACAACATAGAGAGCTACTACTACAGCGATGATGACGATGTTCTGTGAATAGAACGCATAGAACAGAGCGATCATGAGCGGATGGCATACGATACCGAATGAGCATACGTTCATTGCGCCTTCAGGAACAGCGAACTGACCGGTGCCGACAGCGACTTCCGTGAATGTAGGAGCCAGCTGAGAGAACAGGATCAGGCCGAGACCGAACCAGATAGCACCCATGACGATAGACTTCGCGATGTTACCGTTAGATACACATACGAATACTTCTACCATGTATGGAAGTGCGCAGAGGTCAGCCATTGGCAGGACATTGTTTCCAGGTAGTATGAATGAAAGGAACAGCATGATCGGGATCAGCAGAACACCGGTAACCAGTGTGTTGGTCTCACCATAACCGCAGGCATCGTTTACAGACAGGAACCAGCGGCGCTCCTTTGCGGAAGCGGCGGCCTTTGCCTTGTAAGCATCTGACATTGAAGTGAATGCAGAAGCGAAGATGGCGGCAACCTTAGGGAAGACAGCCATGATGGCTGCAGTGTTGATAGCGACACCTAATGCAGTACCCCAGGCACCCATTGCGTTCTCACCGAACAGGAATGGCCATTCGCCAAGCAGACCGATGATCAGACCTACGAACAGACCGATCATCATCGGTTCACCAAGCAGACCGAGCTTCTTCTGCAGAGCAGCAGCGTTGATCTTGATCTTGTTGAAACCTAACTTGGTCAGGATCCAGTCCATAACTACCGTGAACGGGAATGACTCGAGGTGGTGAGGAGCCGTCATACAGCATCCGTCATACTCGTAGTATGTGCCCCATCTTAATGCGCACATCTCGGAGAACAGCAGGATGTAGAACAGCTGGCAGACCATCAGACCCATTGCGAGCCACATGTTCTTGGTCAGAGCATACAGCATTGAACCCCAGACCATGAATGAGTAGTTGTTCCAGAGGTCAGATGCCATGAATACATCAGTGTATCCCACGAAGAACAGGATAAGCTGTAAAGCGATAGCAACACCGATGAACAGGACGCCTACTGTAGTAGAGTAAGCGATGATCGAAGTTGACTGCCAGCCAGTATCGATGGTAGACAGTTTGATTCCGGTATTATCGACCATTGACTGAACAACAGGAGCGATAACGCCTGAATAAGAGTTGATGACGAGGTTGAAACCTGTCAGACCAACACCACACAATAATGCTGAGTTGAATGCCTTCTTGGTGTCAACGCCCATTACCTTAGACAGAACGAATAAGATGACAGGGATGATGATACCTGAACCGAAGGCACCGAATATACCAGACAATGTGTTTAAAAAAGCTTCCAAAATAAATTTCCCCCTTTTTTAAAAGTAATAAACTCTTTCGGTCCGATCACTCAGACCGGTTTGGTAAACGCAAGAAGAATGACGATATTAGTCTTTATGCTTCTCTTCGAGGACGGCGATTATCTCGTTGATAACCTTCTCTTCGCCCATACCGGTGACCATGCCCATTCCCTTTACCTTAGGAATACCTACATCCTCGGTAACAGGAGATGCACATACGATCACATCGATGTCTTTACCTGTGATGACAGAGCTTAAGCTGACAGGGCTTGCCTCATACATCGTGGCATCCCAGCCCTTCTCCCTGAGCTGATCCTTGATCTTCAGAGCGATCATGGAAGAAGTAACGACTCCTGAACCACATACAGTAACGACTGTGCATGATTTCATAAACTTTTCCTCCTTAACTAATATATTAACACCTTGCTTATCCAAGGTACTAACCAATATACTTTGCGGCCGCTTCGTACAGTTCATCTTCCGTTTCAGCCGCCTTGAAAGCCTCCAGAGCCTCCTTGTTCTGGAAGACTCCCAATACTCTCATGATGGTCCCTATCTGATCCTCGGGATTGGTGATGGCCATCATGAACAACATCTCCGCCTGGACTTTCCTTCCGGGCTCTCCCATATGCTCGAATTCCACCGGATGAGCCAGCTTGGCTACCGTCACGCCAGGCTTGTTCACATGGATGATGTCCGTGTGAGGCATCGCGATGGATATCCCTTCAAGCTCGAGACCCGTAGCGAACACCTTCTCCCTCTCGCATACCGCATCGATGTAGGTATCTTTGACGAAACCTTCCTTCAGAAACAGCTGACCGACCTGTCTGATCGCGTCCTCGCTGTCTTTCGCATCGACACCCGTCACTATCAGCTCACGATAAATGGCCTGTTCCATGTTTTATTCCTCGAAACTTTCCAGAAGTTCCATGATCCTGTCCAGCGACTCCTGCTCGTTCTCGCCTTCGACCTGGACGGTGATATGCTTGCCCTTCGACATGCCCGCCATCAGCACGGACAATATCGACTTGGGATTGACGCTCCTGCCGTCTTCGGTGACGATGGTGATCTCCTCGGCCATCTTCGAACACAGCTCCGTCAGCATCGATGCCGGTCTGGCATGGATCCCCGTAGGATTCTTCACTTCAAATTCTTTACTTACCATAACAATCTCCTTCATATATAATTAAGTCATGAGCAGAAACAACAATTTACTCGAATATGTAGCCGATCTCTACTACAACCGCGGACTCTCGCAGCAGGAGATAGGCGCGATCATAGGCTCTTCAAGACCGACAGTTTCCCGTCTGATCGAAGACGCCAGGAAGCAGGGAATCGTCAAGATAATCATCGAGACCTCGGTCACCAAGAACACGAAGCTCTCCAACAGACTGCGCAAATCTTTCGGTCTGAAGGACGCCGTGGTCGTCAAGGCCGATTTCGATTTCGACAAATCCATCGAACTCTGCGGCAAGGCCGTCGCTTCCATCCTTCCTGTATATCTGCAGCCGGGCATGTCTCTGGGCATATCCTGGGGCAGATCCATCAACAGCGTCATCGACGCCCTGGAAGACGATGTCCTGGACGGCATAGACGTCTGCCAGATGGTGGGATGCATGACCATGGGCAATCCGAGCGTCGACGGATTCTCCGCCGCCCAGCGCATGGCCAAGAAGACCCACGGAAATTTCTACTCCATCAACACGCCGCTGTTCATAGAAGGCGTGGAAGTATACAACTACCTCATCAACGAACCGCTGATCAATGAAGCCCTGATCAGATCCTGCAACGTCGATGTATGCATCAACGGCGTAGGTTCTGCTGCCGATCCAAAGAACTCCGTCGCTCAGTCAGGCTACTATGACTATTACCTGCTGAACCGCTTTGCCGACAAAGGAGCGGTCGCTTCATTCGTCGGAACATATATCGACATTGACGGAAACCGCGTCGATGTCGACGACATCTATCTGATAGCCACGCCTCTGGATATCGTCAGGAAGATACCTGTCTCGATAGTCCTGAGCGCTTCGGCCGAGAACGCCGATGCCGTCATGGCCGTCCTCAACGGAGGATATGCCGACATCCTGGTCGTCGACGAGCCGCTGGCCAACAGACTCCTGGAACTGAAGAAGTAAGAGATTACTTCTTTTTTTATTCGAGAGAATCATCCAGGACGATGACGCCCTTGGTGACTTCTCCCTTGATCATGTTCTCGAAACCTTCGCGCCAGTTCTCGAGAGTCACAAGCTGTCCGATGATCTTTCCCGGATCGACCTTCTTTTCTTCCATGAGCTTCAGCGCGGTGACCCATGAACTAGGCTTCTGTGAACGCGAACCTACATATACGATCTCCCTGTGAAGGATGAGATCCGTCCAGATCGTCTCGTGGGTATTCGCAAACACGCCCATCTGAACGACCGTGCCTTTTCTTCTGACTATCTCCAGCGCCTTGTTGAGGGCAGGAACGGCTCCCGAACACTCGAAGCACTTGTCCGCTCCCACGTCGTTGGTCATCTCCATGACGATCGCCTTCAGGTCTTCTTTCATCTGATCGACGCATCTGTCGATGCCTGCGGCCTTCGCCAGCTCGAATCTCTTCTCGTCCTGGGTAAGACCCGCAACTATGACCGTGGCTCCCTGTCCCTTGGCGACCTGGGCGACCATCTGGCCGATGGCTCCCGCACCGAAGACTACGCATATGTCGCCGGGCTGGACGTTGCCTTTTTCGATGACCGAATGAACGCCGCATGCCAGCGGTTCCGTAAGGCTTGCGCTGAGCAGGCTCACGCTGTCAGGAAGGACATGTACGGATTCCTCTCTGCTTACCAGATATTCAGCCATTGAACCGTTGATATGCGTTCCCAGACCCTGTCTGTTTCCGCAGAGGTTGTAGTCCTTGCTCTGACACATCGGACATACGCCGCAGGTCTTGAAAGTCGTCTCGGACGTGACCCTGTCGCCTACTTTTATCTTCTTTACATCCGGTCCTACCGCCGTGACGATGCCGGAAAACTCATGTCCGAGCACTATAGGAGGCTTGGTGCTTCCGTATGTGCCCTTGAACGCATGAAGGTCCGTACCGCATATCCCCGAATAAGCGATCTTGATCTTGACCAGATCGCCGGTAGCTTCC
>JAGACP010000060.1 GCA_017614055.1 Erysipelotrichaceae bacterium
CGGGTTGTGCAGAAGCAGGAATTCTATTCCCTCCTCCATGGCGTGCTCGACTTCCTCTTTCCTGGCAGGAAGTTCTTCCAATGATCTCCTGTATACGATATATACCTTGCCGGCTCCCAGCCTCAGTGCCGTCCTTGCGGCATCCATGGCTACGTTTCCTCCGCCGACCACGGCGACCTTTCCGCCTTTCATGATAGGCGTCACGGGATCTTCATGGTAAGCCTTCATGAGGTTGGATCTTGTCAGGAATTCGTTGGCGCTGTATACGCCCTTGAGCGATTCTCCCGGTATGTTCATGAAGTTAGGAAGACCTGCTCCCGTTCCGATGTATACGGCCTCGTAGCCCATGCCGAAGAGTTCGTCGACGGTAAGAGTCTTTCCGATGACGACGTTGGTCTCGATGTCCACGCCGAGCTTTTTCAGTGTCTCTACTTCCTTCGCGACTATCCTCTTGGGCAGTCTGAATTCAGGTATTCCATACACCAGCACGCCTCCCGCGGTATGCAGGGCTTCATAGATGGTGACCTTGTATCCCTTTTTCGCCAGGTCTCCTGCGCAGGTCAGTCCCGATGGACCCGAACCTACGATGGCTACCTTATGTCCGTTCGATGCGGGGACATCCGGCGTTTCCTTGTTGTTTTCGTTGTGCCAGTCGGCGACGAATCTCTCTATCCTGCCTATTCCTACAGGTTCGAATCTTATGCCCATCGTGCACTTCGATTCGCACTGCGATTCCTGCGGGCATACTCTTCCGCATACCGCAGGAAGCGAAGATGTCTCGGATATGATCCTGTATGCCTCTTCGAAATTTCCTTCCTTCACCTGAGCGATGAACTCGGGGATGTGGATATTGACGGGACACCCAGATACGCACGGCTGATTCTTGCAGCTGAGGCAGCGCTTCGCCTCTTCCATGGCGGTTTCTTTATCATATCCCAGAGCGACTTCATCGAAGTTGTGCGCTCTTTTATCGGGAGCCTGGACAGGCATCTCGTGTTTCTTCTCGTTCAGAGCCATCATTCCACCTCCTTCGCAAAGAGATTGCACGTCTCTTCATACGCGTGTCTTTCAAAATCCGTATACATCCTGTTTCTGGACATCGCTTCGTCGAAATCGACTTCATAGCCGTCGAAATCAGGTCCGTCCACGCAGGCGAACTTCGTGACTCTTTCTCCCTCACGATCAAGCGTCAGTCTGCAGCAGCCGCACATGCCCGTTCCGTCTATCATGATCGGGTTCATCGATACGGTCACAGGTATATTGAACTGTTTCGCCGTCAGTGTCACGAACTTCATCATGATCAGAGGTCCTATCGTTATTATCTCGTCGAACGTCTCGCCGTTTTCCAGCATCTCCTTCAGCGGCACGGTGACGTTTCCTTCTCTGCCGTAGCTTCCGTCGTCCGTCATGACGATCAGCCTGTCCGAGCATTCCCTGAATTCATCTTCAAGGATCAGGATATCCCTGTTTCTGAAACCGATGATGCTGGTGACATCCGCACCGAGCCTGTGGAACTCCTCTGCTACAGGCATGGCTATCGCGCATCCTACGCCTCCGCCCACGATGCACACTTTCTTTATCCCCTCGGTCCTGGTAGGTCTTCCCAGAGGACCCACGAAATCCTGAAGGTATTCTCCTTCGTTCTTGTGTTCCAGCTTCTTCGTAGTTGCACCCACGATCTGGAAGATGATCTTTACGGTTCCCTTTTCCCTGTCGGTTCCTGCGACAGTGAGAGGGATCCTCTCTCCGTCTTCATCGACCCTGAGGATGATGAACTGTCCCGGTCTGGCCTTTGCGGCCACAAGAGGAGCTTCGATCTCCATCTGGCAGACCGTCTCGTTCAGCGGTTTCTTCGTTATTATCTTGTACATATGCGACCTCTCTGATTTATCACTTTTATTATAGTTTATCTGACATGATAATTGGACCCATTGGGATGATGTTCATTAAGAAACCAAATGAACAGGAGAATTTCCTATGCACAAATATTATCATAATTATGATAATATTATGATATGAAGGAGAATCAGCCAGATGACGTTTGATATAAGACCTGTTTCAGATCTGAGAAACAAATATCCCGAGATAGAAGCGACTGTCAAAGAAGGAACACCGGTCTTTCTGACGAAGAACGGCTACGGAACGATGGTCGTCATGTCTTTGGAAGAATACTCCCGTCTTACAAACGACATTGAATGCTCTCTTGATGCAGCAGATGCACAGGCTACGGGAAGTAGTGAGAGACTAAGTCATGAAGAAGTATTCAAGAAAAACAGAAGGTAAACTAACAAATCAAAATGATAAACAAAAGGTCTTTCCTGAGAAAGACCTTTATTCTTCATTTTTCCTGATAAGTTCCCTGAATGTGAATTCCGGATAATCCTCCTCCTGTACCACATCCCAGTCATCGATATCGAAGACATCAAAATATGTATCGACCTCATATTCCTTCTTTATGAATGAGACATACCCCTTCGAACAGTAAGGATATGCCTGTCTGTAGATGGATGCTCCGCCGCAGATGATATATTCCGTTTCATCGTTCTCATGTTCTTCAAGGAAAGCGATCAGATCGTTTGTCACTTCCACGCCTTCAGGATGATAATCAGGATCGATCGAAACGACCGTTATGTATCTGTCCTTCAAAGGACCGGGAAGATTGTCATAGGTAGTCTGACCCATGACGATATTCTTGAACATCGTGTTTCTTCTGAATACTTTGAATTCTTCCTTTATGTGCCAGGGCATGACATTCTTATATCCGATGCCTTTGTTGGGATCGAACGCTATGGAAAAGCTTATCATTATACCGACACCTTTCCTTTTATGGCAGGCCACGGATCATAGTCCAGGACCTTCACGTCGTCTATCGTGAAATCAAAAATGTCATCTATTTCAGGATTGAGCCACAGCTTCGGCAATGGTTTAGGTTCCCTTGAGAGCTGTTCCTTTATCTGATCGATGTGATCCAGATAGATGTGCGCATCGCCGAAGGTATGGATGAACTCGTAAGGCTGATATCCGCATACCTGGGCAACCATCGCCAGCAGCAGCGAATAAGAAGCGATATTGAAAGGAACGCCAAGGAACAGGTCAGCGGAACGCTGATACAGCTGGCATGAAAGTTTCTTCTTGTCTGCGCTCACATAGAACTGGAAGAAGGCGTGGCAGGGAGGCAGGGCCATGTTCTCGACCTGCGCAGGATTGTATGCGACCACGAGATGTCTTCTGGAGAAAGGGTTCTCCTTGAGATTCCTGATGAGATCGGTTATCTGGTCTACTCCTCTGTCGTCGAAGTTCCTCCACTGTTTTCCGTATACCGGACCGAGGTCTCCCCATCTGTCCGCGAACGCTTCGTCGTCGCAGATCTTCTGGATGAATTCTTCCATGGTCTCGCCTTTGTATTCATCGGACTTCTTATACTTGTCGTATGGCCAGTCGTTCCATATCTTGACGTTCTTGAGAGCCAGCGGTCTGATGTTGGTCTCGCCTTTAAGGAACCAGAAAAGCTCCTCGAAGATGCCCCTGTAGAACACCTTCTTCGTCGTCAGCAAAGGAAAGCCGTCCTCAAGGTTGACCCTCATCTGATAACCGAATTTCGATATCGTTCCGGTGCCTGTACGGTCTTGCCTTTTTTCACCGTTTTCCAGCACGTCTCTGCACAGATCAAGATATTGTTTCATGTCGCAAACCTCTTTCATACACTATATCACAATAAGCTGTACATATTTGATATCATTGACTTATAGGGAGGCAAAACGCATGAAAACAACCATCCTTAAGAAGATCCTGCTGATAATGCTCATCGTTCTGTGCGGCTGCACGGGCGGCGAAGAAGGAACGAAGAAATACGATGTCGGCGGGAAGACCTATTATGTGACCAAAGACAACGAGACGAAAGTCTGGTTCGGAAAAGACGGCAATTTCGTGCTGATCGACTGCACCCAGTTCGGTGCCGTCGAAAGGACGGGAACCTGGTCCGTCGAAGACAACGTCCTGACGCTTGTCAAAGACGACGAAAGCGGAACCGTCAAGTTCGAGATACAGGACGAAGATACCATCATCCTCAAGTCAAGCCTCGACGGCTGCGGATTCGACGACGTCTTCTCTACCGACGAGAAATATGCCGGCGGCTGGAACAACCCGAACAACGGCTTTGAATATACCGTATTCCACAACGCCGAACAGGCGCCCGGAAGCAGGTCGTCCATCGAAATAAGGACCGACGGATCATTCACGCTGATAGAGAGAAACACAGGCGGTGTCGTCAGCGAGATAAGCGGCCTCTACGGAATGACCGAAGACGGAGGCGTATACATGTTCTCGAACTTCGATCCGTTCAAGGATTCGAAAGGAAACATGGTATACAACTTCGAGATGATGGTGTTCGATTCCGAGACGCTGATCCTCAACGAAGATCTCATCACCTCGAACAAGAACGACCAGTTCACCTTCAGCGGCGAGCTCAATACCAGCTACCAGTCCGTCCCGGGTTCGCAGTTCACTACGACGACCTGGGTCCACGAGCCTTTCAACGACATCCTGGAGATCTATCTGCCGACGATGACGATCGCCACCGACTATTCGTTCACGTTCATGGAGAACACCTTCTCCGGCATGGGCTTCTACAACGGCTACTGCCAGAAGACGTCAAACGGCTGGGCCTGCGACGTGCTTGAAGCGGATACGATGCAGGGTTATCTGGGAGAAGACGTCAAGCTGATCGAATTCGAATATGATGCCGACGGCAAGACGCTCATCCTCAAGACGGACCTGTGCTCATCGACGAGCGGAGACAGATTCCAGCTTCAGCCTTAACTGAAACAAAAGAAAAAGATGTATCCGGGAAGGATACATCTTTTTTGTTTGCCTTACTTGTCGGAAGATACCTTGACGGTCGTACCGCTTGATGAAGGAATGAACGGGATAAGCTTCTGCGCCATGTCCTGAGCAGTAAGCGTCTGGAGCCATACCTTGCCCGGACCGGTCAGTGTCGTCAGGAACAGACCCTGTCCGCCGAAGAAGATGTTCTTGAAGCCCTTTACGGACTCTACATCGTACTGTACGGATGCATCGAACAATGCTACGTGTCCGGTTTCGATCTTGATCTGCTCGCCCGGTTTGAGGTCGAGTTCCACTACCGAACCGTCGATCTCCGCCAGAAGCAGACCTTCGCCGGAGAATTTCTGAAGGACGAAACCTTCACCTCCGAGCAGACCTGCCCAGAAGTTCTTGTTTATCGTGGCATCGATCTGGACGCCTTCCTGGGCTACCAGGAATGCGGATTTCTGCGCGATGTACTCATGATCCGCATCGACCATGAATTCCCTGATGGTTCCCGGGAAGCTTGCCGAGAAAGTGATCTTTGACTCGTCTCTTACCGCGGTATGCTTGACAAACATCAGACTGGCGCCTGAGAACGCTCTGCCTATCGATTTCAGCAGACCGCCTTCGGCGTTCGTACTCATCTGGATGTCGGTATCAGCCCAGGCCATTGCGCCTGACTGGGTAACGACGGTCTCTCCCTGATCCAGGACCATGTTTACGGCCGGGAAAGAGCCTCCTACTATTTCATAAATCATAATCGTTATCTCCTTTTTTCTTATTATACTTGTTTTTCGGTCAATAGAAACAGGACAGACCCATGCCTGATGATATAATTTTCTATGTATGTGAAAGGAAACACCTATGCAAGTAAACGACAAGATACACGGATTCAGAGTCATCAGAGTCGAGAAAGTCGACGAGATACAGGCGACCCTGAACGAGATGATCCATGAAAAGACCCAGGCGAAGGCCATCTGGCTAGAAAGAGCCGATGAAAACAAGACCTTCTCCATCGCCTTCAAGACGACGCCCGTCGACGATACGGGAGTATTCCACATCCTGGAACACTCCGTACTCAACGGTTCAAGAAAGTATCCTGTGAGGGAGCCTTTCGTAGACCTTCTCAAAGGATCCCTGCAGACCTTCCTCAACGCCATGACCTTCCCTGACAAGACGGTCTATCCGGTAAGCTCGAGAAACAGGCAGGACTTCATCAACCTGATGAGAGTCTATCTCGATGCCGTGTTCTATCCGCTGGCCAAAGAAAAGCCTTATGTCTTCTACCAGGAAGGATGGCACTACGAACTGAACGACAAAGACGAAGAACCCATATACAAAGGCGTAGTCTTCAACGAGATGAAAGGAGCCTTCTCCTCAGCCGATTCGATGAGATACAGGCTCGTCATGCACAGCCTCTTCCCTGACAACTGCTACGGCAAGGAATCGGGAGGAGATCCCGAACACATCACGGATCTTACCTATGAACAGTTCTGCGCCAGCCACGACAGATACTACAGCCCGGACAATTCCTACATCTTCCTTGACGGAGACATGGATATTGACGAGATCCTGAAGATCATCGACGAGGAATACCTCGACGGATTCGATACGAGAGTCGAACCTGTGACGATAGAGAAACAGACTCCGAAATCATTCGACACGATCACAAGAGAATACGAGATCTCCGAGCAGAGCGACACCAAAGGAAAAGCCCAGATAGCTGAAGGGTACGTCATCGGCAGTTTCGACGAATACGAAAAGACGTCGGCTTTCTCTCTCATATCATCCGTTCTCTGCGGAAGCAACGAATCGCCACTCAAGAAACTGATCCTTGAAAACGGCTACGGCGAAGACATCTACTTCGGCGTTCAGGACGGCATCCTGCAGCCGTATGTCGAGATCGACGTCATCAACACCGACCTGGAAAAACAGGAAGAGATAAGGAGTGCCATCAGGGAGAAGTTCGAAGAGATCGTTAGAGAAGGACTGGACACAGAGGAACTGAAAGCCAATCTCAACCAGGCTGAATTCAAGGCCAAGGAAAGAGAATTCGGCGGAGCTCCGAAGGGACTGGTGTTCGCCATAACCGCCCTCGATTCATGGCTCTACGGCGGAGATCCGATCAACAGCCTGTGCTTCGATGATACTTTCGCATTCCTCAGGGAAAAGATCGGCACTTCCTACTACGAAGATCTGATAAAAGAATACATCCTCGATTCTAAGCACAGCACGTGCGTGCTGCTCAAGCCTTCCAACACTCTCGGTGCAAAGAAGGCGGAAAAAGAGAAAGAGAAACTTGCGGCCATTTCAAAGGAATGGACTCAGAAAGAAAAAGAAGACCTCGTCTCTCTGAACAAGGATCTCACCGCATGGCAGATGACGCCTGACACTCCCGAACAGAAGGCCACGCTTCCTGCCCTGCATCTTGAAGACCTCAACGAAGAACCTACGGAATATCCGGCAGAGACATATGAACGATCCGGCGTGACGGTCATATCCCACGGCCAGGAGACCAACGGGATCTCCTATGTCTCCTTACATATAAAAAATGACGACCTGACGCTTGAAGAATGTACGGTGCTCGGACAGATGCTGATGCTTATGGGACAGCTGAAGACGGAGAAATACGACGCTCTCACCCTGAACAGACTGATGAAGTCCATCCTGGGTGAATTCAGCGCATCCTACACTCCGCGTAACAGATTCCATGACGGCAGCGAAGTCAACTATTCGACCGTCAGTTTCTCATCGCTTCATCGAAACGATGAGGAAGCGGTCGATCTGGTCAAAGAGATACTGTATCATACGGACTTCTCGGACAAGAAAGCCATCAGGGACATCCTCAAACAGAACATCTTCGGCCTCCAGCAGGGTTTCATCAACGCCGGACACGCGGTAGCGATGCTCAGGGCTTCTGCCTACAGTTCAGGCACAGGCACAAGATCTGAATACGTCGGCGGATACGAAGCCTACAGATACCTTAAGAATCTTGACGACAACTTCGAAGAGCTTTCAGACAAGTTCATCGAAAATCTCAAGACCCTGCAGAAGAAACTCTTCATCAAGGAAAGATACATCGTATCCGTTGCCTCCGAAGGAAACGATGCGATAGTCGACAGACTTGTTGAAGACGCTCCGCACGGAGAAATATCCGAAAGCCTGGTCTTCCCTGCACTTGGACACAGAAGAGAAGGAATAGTTGTACCTTCAAACGTATCGTATGCGGCCAAATCATCGACTATCACCGATGATTCCATAAATCTCGGAACCATGCAGGTGATATCCAACATCCTGACCTACGACTATCTCTGGAACGAGATAAGAGTCAAGGGGGGAGCCTACGGCTGCGGTCAGAGATGCAATCTGGCTAAGAACATCGGCTTCTACTCATACAGGGATCCTGATCCGAACAATTCCCTGAAGACATATCAGAATACCGTCGATTACCTGAAAGGATTCATCGACAGGAAAGAGAACGTCGAAAACTACATCGTCGGCACGACGGGAGACTTCGATCCGCTGCTTTCCGCCAAGACCAGCATCAGGACCAGCGACATCGAATACCTTATCGGCATAACCTTCAAAGACAAGAAAGACATCTACAGAAAGATCCTTGAAACGAAGCCTGAAGACATCGAAAAGATGATCAAGATATTCGAGAAAGTCAATGAAGACGACAACGTCTGCGTCATCGGAAACAAGGACGCGGTACAGAAGTGCAGTCTCGACAGCGTATTCGATCTGGACAGACAGTAAGATAAAGAAAACGCCATCAGGCGTTTTCTTTATCTACCCATAAACACGATCAGTTCCTTCAGATAACCGAAGAACTCTCTGCAGTAGTAGTGAGGCTGCAGGATGAACAGGCCCATGCCTCCCTTGGCACTCACTGATTCAAAACCGAACTTCCCCGCCAGATATGCCGCCCTGAAAAGATGATAGCGGGCAGATACGATGACGATCCCCGTCTCTGACAGATCGCCTCCTCTTTTCAGGATGATGTCTCTGGCATTTGCGATATTCTGCAGAGTCGAATAACTGTTGTCTTCGACGATGATCCTCTCGTCGGCTATGCCTTTTTCCAGAAGATATTTTCTGGCGCCTTCAGCTTCGCTGACAGGCTCTTTATCTCCTTTTGCTCCGGTGCAGATGATCATCGCTGAAGGGTGTTCGACAAGATATTCATATGCGGTGTCGATCCTCGCCCGGTAATCCATCGAAGGTCCGTCTTCCTTCATCTGGGATCCCAACAGTATCACGTATTCCGCGTCATCGGCCGATTCTTTATCTGCGTAGGAAATGATCTTGCATTCAATGATCAGAAAGAAGCATACGGAAACGACCACCGGCACATATAGGATCTTCCTCAGATCATCGGGAATATATGATCTGACCTTCTCCCAGCATAAAGCCACAGACATGCACAGCAGGCCCAGGATCAGAAAGAAGAAATTGAAAATGCTTCCCGCCTTTATCAGCAGCAGTACCGTCAGTCCATAGATGATGAACGCCATCCCCAGGACAGCGAGTATCCGGCAGATAATGTTCATATCATTCCAGCGGTCCGTAGCCGGTCTTCTCTATAATGTACTGTCCGTCTTTCGAAAGCATGAACTCTATCATCCTGTCGACATACTCTTTTTCGTTTCCTTCAAGCTTCGAGACGACCAGGTCGGCCAGAATCGGATAAGTACCGTTCTTTATATTTTCTACCGAAGGATACACTCCATCCACCGAAAGCATTTTCACGCCTTCTTCCTGATTCAGTTCCTCAAGGAAATACCTGAAAGTGTAACCTATCGCTCCGTTCTCGTTGTGATACTGCTTGACCTGTTTTACAACTCCGCCCATGGCCGATATCCTTTCCATGGTATCCGCTTCCTTGAGTTCGACATCCTTCATGAAATAGCGCATCATCACCTGCGATCCCGAATTCTCCGGTCTCTGGAAGGCGACGATCTTCTGGTTCTTTCCTCCCAGCTCTTTCCAGTTGGCTATCTCGCCGGAATAGATCTTCCTGATGTCATCGCTGCTCAGGTCATCGATCGGGTTGTCTTCCTCCACGAAGAAGACGAAAGCCTCCTTGCCGATAGGTACAGACACTATCTTCACGCCATTCTCCTCTGCTTCCGCAAGCTGGCCTTTTGAAGGTCTTGCGCCGATGAAAAGATCCACTTCTCCATATATCAGACGGTCATAGCCCACGGAAGAATTGGTGAAAGTCACGATCCTGCCGTTGTCGTAGAATTCCTTTATCTGATCATCCGTCCAGTCTTTGTGATCTTTGTCCGCATACGACTGGACCTCTCCTTCGATCAGGTCGATATCCTTATATACCGCTTTGGCGAAAGCGCAGTACACGGGATAACACGCCTCCGCACCGTCCAGTACGGGCATGTTCTCCTCATCCTCGATCATGAATTCTGGGTCATGATCCAACGTAACCAGTTTTTCCCCGTCATAGACGTGATAACCCGTGAAATCCGTTGACGAGTAACCGTGCATGTATTCGAAACCGTGACCTCCGTATTTTTCGAATTCTCTTTCCTTGATCACGCTGAAGACATAGATCCCTCCGACCAGCAAAGCGATCAGTATGACTATGCATATGACCACTGTACACAGGAATTTCAGGATCGGAAACAAATACTTTTTCATATCTCTATACTAGCATCTTTCTCAAAACAGACGCTTTCCTCTGTTATACTTTATACAAGAGAGGTAATACTCATGAACGAAATAATCAACACACGCAGTTCGATCAGAAAATACAAAGATGAACCGTTGCCTGAAGATGTGGTAAGAACTCTTGCGGAAGCGGGGCTCAAAGCTCCTACCGCCACCAACAAGCAGGAGATCCACATCACGGTGACCACGAAAGACCATCCGGTAAACAAGAAGATCCAGGATGCCCTCGATCCCGATGCCAGGGCAAGCTTCTACTATGATGCTCCCGTGATCATGTATCTGTCCGCCGAAGACGGCTTCAAGTGGAGCGATGTCGATGCGGGCATAGCGGTCGAAAACATCCACCTCGCCGCGGCGTCCATGGGACTTGGCAGCGTGATCCTGGGCTGCATGAAGAAAGTCATCAACGGCGACAAGAAAAAAGAATACGACCAGATGCTGGAGATACCTGAAGGATACTCTTTCAGGATCGGCATTGCCGTAGGCTATCCCGATACCGCCAAGGAGCAGCACCAGATAAACTACGACAGAGATGTGACTGTTCTTTACTGAACAAACGGTTTCTTATGGAGGTCTGATATGGCGTACACGGCACTGAAACAGATGCAGATGAAAAATCAAGAATCGTTCGGCGAAGATGTCGGGCCTTTACGCCCCGAAAGACACTACGATACGATAGACCACAGTTTGAAGGCGATGGCTCTTGGTTTTCTGCACTCAAGATGCGAAGGGCTCTGTTTCAGCGAGGAAAAAGAAAACAGGGAAAAGACAGATTCTGTTTATCTCGGTACCAGTCTCAAAACCGGTCAGATCCCCTACAACATGCAGATGGACATCAACCGTCTTTGCCTGGAAAGGGAACTGGAAAAGTTCATAGATTCCGGCGTGGCGGAAGACGCCTACACCGTCTACTACTGCTACCTGGAGATGTTCTTCGGACACTACGGAAAATCCAAGAAGATGGTGGAACTGCTTTCGGAATTCGAATCCAACGCAAGTTCCCTGCTGATGAAACACCGCGACCATTATTCCCATTCCGTCTATGTGTTCGCCCTGGGGCTTGCGCTTTATGAATCCAACTCGGTTTACCGGGCGGCTTTCAAAAAATTCTATGACTTTGATCCGGATGAAGCAAATGAGAAGGAAGACCATAAGGCGGCCTGCTGTTTCCTGGAATTCTGGGGC
>JAGACP010000061.1 GCA_017614055.1 Erysipelotrichaceae bacterium
AATACCTTCCCCCGAGAAGAGGATCAAGCAGTATCCGTTCGAATTCTCGGGAGGCATGAGACAGCGTATCATCATCGCAATCGCGCTGACCTGCAATCCTAAGCTGATCATTGCGGACGAGCCTACGACGGCGCTGGATGTCACCATTCAGGCGCAGGTGCTGGAGCTGATCGACAATCTTCGAAAGGAGACCAACACCGCCGTCATCATGATCACCCACGACCTGGGCGTCGTGGCGAAGCTCTGCGACAGAGTGGCGATCATGTACGGAGGCAAGATGGTGGAGATCGGTACGGACAAGGAGATCTTCTACGAACCGAGGCATCCTTACACGCAGGGTCTGCTCAACTGCATCGCCAAGACGAACGAGGACGAGGAAGAGAAGGAGCTGAAGCCTATTCCGGGTTCACCTCCTGACCTGCTGAATCCGCCTAAGGGCTGTCCGTTCGTGGACAGATGCGACAAGGCCATGAGAGTGTGCAAGGAATACATGCCTGACGTGACATCTTATACCGATACGCACAGGTCAAGATGCTGGCTGAACGATCAAAGGGCGAAAGGAGATAAGTGACATGGAAGATAAAGTAATACTTAAAGTCTCCAACCTGAAAACGTACTTCGACGTCACCAAGGGCATCTTCTCTCCGAAGCAGATCGTAAAAGCCGTGGACGGCGTTAGCTTCGACGTCAAGGAAGGCGAGACGTTCGGACTGGTAGGCGAATCCGGATGCGGAAAGTCCACCCTGGGAAGAACGATCGTCAAACTGTATGAACCGGTGGAGGGGACCATCGAGTTTGAAGGAAAGGATATTTCCAAGCTGAAGGGAAACGAACTGAAGGCGTTCAGGAAGAACGTGCAGATGATCTTCCAGGATCCGTACGCATCCCTCAACCCCAGAATGACCGTCGGCGAGATAATCATGGAGCCGATGATCATCCACAACATATACGAGACCGCTGCCGAAAGGGAAGCGAGAACGGTCGAACTGCTGGATATCGTAGGATTGAAACCTGACCATATCCGCCGTTATCCGAGCGAATTCTCCGGAGGACAGCGTCAGAGGATCGGCATAGCCAGAGCCCTGGCGGTCAATCCGAAGTTCATCGTCTGCGATGAACCTATCTCGGCCCTGGATGTTTCCATTCAGGCACAGGTCATCAACCTGCTGGAGAACATCCAGAAGGAGATGAACCTGTCGTATCTGTTTATCGCCCACGATCTGTCGATGGTCAGACACATCTCTGACCGTATCGGCGTCATGTATCTGGGCCACATGATGGAAACGGGACCTGCGCACGATGTATTCTATCGTCCGCTGCACCCGTATACCATAGCATTACTGTCAGCGATTCCGATTTCGGATCCGGATATAGCGAAAGCGAAGAACCGCATCATCCTCGAAGGAGAGATACCGTCACCGATCAATCCTCCGGCGGGCTGTCCGTTCGCTTCGCGTTGCTCAAAGGCAACGGAGAGGTGCTCGAAAGAGACACCTCAGCCGATCCAGGTCGGTGATCGACTGATCACATGTTTCTTGTATGAAAAGTAAAAGAAAGGGAGAACAATGAACATGAAAAAATTATTGACTCTGTTACTTAGCTTATTGATGATAGTTTCATTGTCAGCCTGCGGTGGCGGCGGCAATGAAGGCGGTGGCGGCGGTGATGTCGCTGAGGCCAAGGTCTTCAAGTATGCGATCGGCGACTCTCCAAGCTATCTGGACCCTGCTATCGCAGCTGACTCAATCGGATCTTATGTCATCAATCAGTTCTACTATCCGCTGTATTATTTCTCACCGGATGGCATTCTGCCTGCTGCAGCTGCCGATACCAAGGTAAGCGATGACGGTCTGGTCTACACCATCACCATCGTCGACAACAAGTGGTCTGACGGACAGCCTGTCACCGCTGACGACTTCGTCTACGGCGTCAAGCACGCTCTGTCACTGGGTGACGCGGAAGTATCTTATCTGTCATGGATCACCGACAACATCGTCAATGCGGTAGATCATGTCTATGATGATGTAGCGAACATGGACGACATCGGTGTCAAGGCTCTTGACGACAAGACCATCGAATACACACTGGTAAAACCATGCGCATTCTTCACATCACTGCTCTGGGGCGGCGTCTACTATCCTCTGAGAGCTGATTTCGCTCCTTCAGGAGACTACACCTGGGCCGATACAGTAGGCTGGCCGACTTGCGGCGCATTCGTTCCTACCTACATCGACAGAGCTGAAAAGATCCTGTCTGAAAAGAACCCTAACTGGTTCGATGCCGACAAGGTCATGGTCGACGGACTTGAGTGTCTGGTAATCACCGACATGGAAGCTCAGCTGATGGCTTACCAGACCGGCGAGATCGACTTCGCTTCTTCAGTATCTGCAGGTACAGTTTCAAAACTGTATGACGAGACAGAACTGTTCGCTTCAGGCAACGTCAACTACTACATTGAACCTAACACAAGACCTGAAACCAACACCAATGCCGCTCTGATGGACATCAACGTCAGAAAGGCTATCATGTACGGTCTTGACAGAGAGGCCATCGTCGCAGCTATCGACGCAGGCACGATCTACTATCCTCTGTATGGTTTCGTTCCTCACGGAATCGTTGACCCGGTAGACGGTGACTTCCGTACTACAGGCGGAGACCTCTGCTACTACGACCAGGATCTGGCAAAAGAGTATCTTGCAAAAGCAGGCTACAGCGTAGACAATCCGCTTGAACTGGAATACTACTACAACCAGAACACGACTCACGACACAGTCGCAGCAGTCGTCAAGGAACAGCTGGCTGCCATCGGCATCAACCTGAACCTCAAGACAGGCGATGTCCGTACGTTCTTCGATGATCGTGATAACCAGGGTCATTACGAACTGGCAAGAGGCGCTATGTCAGCCGACTACAACGACTCTCTGACTTATCTGGATATGCCTACAATCACATTCCAGACCTGCGCTTCATGGGGCGATGAGACATACGATGCTATGATGGTCGAGATCGCCAAGATGTCAGGCCAGGAAAGAATCGCCGCTCTGCACGAAGCCGAGAAGTATCTCGTTGAAGAGCAGGCAGGCGTATTCCCTCTGTTCGGATATGGTTCAGCATGTCTGCGTAAGCCTTATGTAACCGGCGACTTCGACAATGGCCAGGGCAACTCAATCTTCTGGTATGTCGATGTAAACAAGGGTGAGTAAAGGAAGATCATTATCTGAATGACAGATGACGGATATGATTCTTCCGTCATCCAGAACGCATAAAGAAAGATGGATTTCATTCATCAATGATATGCACGGGTAAGGGATCCTTCGGGATCCCTTATCTTTAAAAGAAAGAGGTCTATATGTACAGTCTTAAGAAGCAGTATGAGATACAGGATCAGAACCTGAAAGAAAGACTCGAGACGATACTTCCCGAGGTGATGGAGGACTGCGGTGTGGAGTGCTGGCTGATAGCCTGCAGGGAATACAACGAGGATCCGATCATGAAGTTCATCACACCGAGTCATTTTCCTACTGCCAGGAGACTCTCGATATTCGTGTTCCTTCACAGAGACGGCAAGACGAGATACGTGTCGGTATCGCGTCCCGATTCGGAACTGGCGAAGTTCTACGAGAGAGAGTACGACGTGAAGAACGAATCGCAGATGGAGGCACTGACAAGGGTGCTCAGGGACTTCGATCCTAAGAACATCGCGATCAACGTATCCGAAAAAGACTATGCATATACCGATGGGTTAAGTCATTCTTTGTATGAGAAATTCATGAAAGAACTGCCTGCTGATTTAACCGATCGGTTCATGAGCAGCGACATGCTGGGAATTAGATATCTTGAAAAGAGAACGCCTACGGAGCTGAAGTATTATCCGGAAGTCATGGCCGAGGCCATGGAGATCATCGAAGCTGCATTCTCCGATGAAGTGATAACTCCGGGAAAGACGACCTGCAGGGACGTCATGGACTTCATGGAACAGATGACCAACGACAAAGGCATACCGCTCTGGTTCCCGGCTACCGTGGATCTGCAGAGAGATGAAGGCATGCTGGAAGAGGATGTCGTCATACAGAGGGGAGACCTCCTGCACTGCGACTTCGGCATCGTTTATCTGAATCTTTGCACGGATACCCAGAGACTCTGCTATGTCGCAAGGGAAGGCGAAACAGATCTTCCTGAGGAGCTGAAAGAAGCCATGAAACACAACAATATGTTCCAGGACATCGTACGCAGCAATATGGCCAGAGATCTTACAGGAAATGAAGTGTTCAATGAAAGCATCAGGGAAGGGAAAGAGAAGGGTCTGAGACCCGTACTTTATTCCCATCCGTGCGGACTCTTCGGTCATTCTGCCGGTCCTTCGATAGGACTGTGGGACAACCAGAGCGGCGAGCTTCCTCACGGAGAATTATTGGTAAGGGAAGATACGTCGTATGCGCTGGAACTGAGCGTGATCGAATATCTCGACATGTATAAAAGAGATACATACATCTTTACCGAAGAGACAGTCGTTAAACACGGCGGGGAAGTGAGCTTCCTTGCCCCGAACAGAGACCGCATCAAGGTCATAGGAGTTGAATGATGAAACAGATCACAAGAGATCTCATATACAGATATCAGCCGCTTTCCAACATCAGTCTGAGCAAGGATGAGAAGATAGTATACTTCGTATCGACGAAGACGGACCTCAAAAACAACGACTATCTTCAGGATCTTCGAGTCATCGATACCGTAACAGGCAGGTC
>JAGACP010000062.1 GCA_017614055.1 Erysipelotrichaceae bacterium
GTGATAGGCAGGGACGATATCGTTGAAGTTGAACTGCTCAAGCAGATATACAAGGCAAGCGCATATGCCGACGGGGTATATGTATCCGGCTTTGTGAAAGCGAAGATATCTTCCAGCGATGTGAAGATAAGGATGCTGGTGAAATAAAAGAGAACCTTGCGGTTCTCTTTTCAGTACAGTTTTATCTTGTTTTTCTTTAGTTCTTTATATAGTTTCGGAAGGACCGAATCCTTCGCCAGGACGAAATCCCTCAGCGAATCGGTGTATATCGGGAACTGGATGACGAAGCCGTCTTTGTTCAGTTCTTTGATGGTCAGCTTCGCTTCTTTTTCTTTGTTTACAAGTTCTTCCTTCTTGAGCAGCCTGTTTATCAGTTTCTGCAGTGCGGCGATGTCCGTGTCTCCGGCAACGTTCAGCGTTATAAGTCTCGAATAGTTGGCGTTGGACATGTCTTCGATGATCGCCGTGTTCATGAAGGTGTTCGGGATGATTATCTCCGTCTGTTCCTGGGTGACAAGGACGGTATGTCTGAAGTTTATTTCCTTGACCGTACCGGAGATGTCTCTTTCCTTGATGTAGATGATGTCGCCCACCTTGAACGGCTGGTGTACGGCCATGAAGAAGCCGGCTATGTAGTTGCCGAAGGTCGCCTGGGCTGCGATACCTACCGCTATGGCGATGATGCTGGTAGCGCCAAGGATGGTGTCGCCCAGACTGCTTAACGGCTTGATCTGTCTTATCAGCACGGTGGCTACGATCAGCCATACGATGGCCCTTACCGTCTGGAACATGTACTGGTTCTTGGTGTATCTGTCGCTGTGTCTTCTGTTGAAGCGGTTCATCACGACCCTGACGACATTGACGAAAATCAGCCCGAGGATGATCGTTACGGCTGATGAGATAAGGAAATAGTCCAGGCCATTCGTAAAGAGACTGTCGTTCATACGTATAGTTATCTTATACTATGTGTTTCATTAATTCAATAATAAAAGCAGACTTTGAGGTCTGCTAGTCATCAATCAGTTCTTCATCGATCTCGTATGAGGTCTTGAGATTGCCGTATTCGTCGGCGACGTCGTCCATGACGGACAGCACGCCCAGCGAGAATTCATTGACATCGGCCAGGTTGATGATCCTGACATTGAGATCGTCCAGTTCGCTCAGGCAGTCGTACAGGGCGTCGAGGTTGTTTCCGTAATAGTCGGGAAGATTGAACAACGTTTTCAGATATTCGTGTCCTTCGACGTTGAGCCTGTCGATGTCGAGAGTTATCTCGTCATCGTCGTAGACATACAGCAGGGATATGCCGTAGTTCTCCTGGCTGATGTTTTCCAGAAGGTCGAGGAATTCCCTGGATGAATCGTCAGGTTCTTCGTCTTCGAGGATCTTGATCTCGATGTCCTGCGCTTCAAGCAGGAACTGTTCGAGATCCTCGCTTGTATCGAAGACTTCCTTCAGGTATTCAGATCCTTCTTCGTTCAGTTTCTTGATGCTAAGATCATATGTTTCCATCATGGTTCTCCGTAAAGCAGCTCAAAGGTGCTGTAGTGATCGCCGGTATAATATACCAGCCCGTCGTTTGAATATACTATCCTCTTGGCGTTTCTCGTGCCGCCGTGGTAGTCGATATCGCATTCGTAATATTTTCTTCCGTCTTTCTTGGGAAGCGATCCCTCGCTGTTGGTGTAGCGGTCTCCGCCGATGCTGCAGTCTTCGCAGACATCCTGAAGGTTTCCCTTGCTGGCGACCCAGCCCATGTCCTTGGCTTTCTTCTTGGTGACATAGTTCGAAGGAAGCTTGCCGTAGGTATAGATATACAGGGCCACGTCTTCTTTTGATGTGTATGTACCGTATTCGTCGATGCCAGGTTCGACTATCGGATCGGACGGGAAAAGCAGATCGTGGAGGGTCTCAAGGAACGTATCGTTGCCCTGTCTGAGCAGATGGCTTACGCCAATGAACAGACCGATCCCCAGAAGGCAGATGATGGCGATCTTGATGAATCTTTTCATAACTTAATTATAAGGCCTATGTCGATCAGTTATAAAGCAGATGACGATTGTCTGTTATAATTTAGGAAAGAGGTGAATGTTATGGGCATTCGATTCAACAAGTCAATCAAGCTGGGCAAGTATCTCAGGATCAACATTTCCAAAAGCGGCATAAGCGCCACCGTAGGAAAGAAAGGCGCTTCGGTCAGTTTCGGATCGAAGGGGACCTATCTGAATCTTTCTCCTGCTCTGGCAGGGCTGAACGGAACGGGCGTTTCCTACCGCAAGAAGATAGCCGGAGGCTATGCGAGCAAGAAGAAATCTTCAAAGAAGAAGAAATATACCGGCAAGGAGAAGCAGTACATCGCTTATTCCGATACTCCTGCGGCAGCAACGCTGGATACGACGGTCATCGATGAATACAATCAGGATCTTGAAGCCGAAACCAGTCTCCACAAGTATACCGACGATGTCATGACGAAGAAGCAGTTCAAGGAATTCGTCGATAGTCTGCAGTCTGAGGCGACGAGGGAACTGTATCACTACAGCATCGAGGGAGACGAGGATACCGTCGAGAACCTCATCAGTTCTTTCATGAACAATCTCTCTCTGGCATACGAGGCCAGAGTCAACTATGAACTGGAAGACAACATCCTGTATGTCGACCTGGATCTTCCGGAGATCGAGGATCTCGATACCAACTATCCTGCCGTTTCCGGGAACAAGATCGTCTACAAGAAGAAGACGACAGCAGCTCTCAAGGAAGAATATGCCGACATGGTGATGAGCCTGGGCGTATTCCTGACGGCCAACTTCTTCAACCTGTCTTCATACATCGACGAGGTCGTGATGTCCGCCTTCACTACCGGCAGGAACAGCAAGGGCGACATGACGGATGTGTATCTGTATTCGGTCAAGTATACAAGACATGAATTCGAGCATACGAAGATGGAAGACATCGATGACCTGTATGGTTTCATGATGCAGTTCGAGAACCGCATCAACATGTCTACCGCACACACCTTCAAGGCGATCAAGCCATACGAGATGGAATCGACCATCAAGGCCAACGCCCTCATCGACGATGCCGTCCTTGGTCTCAAGGAACTTGGCTACAAGACTTCCGAGATAAACGCCATACTCGACAAGCTGAGCGGTTATCACTACGAGTCTTCTTCGGATTATCTCAAGGAAGGTCTGAGACTTCTCAAGGA
>JAGACP010000005.1 GCA_017614055.1 Erysipelotrichaceae bacterium
ATCAGCATCAACATGATCACGATGGAAATAATCTTTTTCATACAATCAGCCTCCAAACGCTCTGGCTGCCTTCAGGATCCCCGTCCCGATAAGATACGAACACAGATTCAGTATCAGCGAGAACAGATAAGGATTCATCTTCAGCTCTATGAATTTATTATATATCATCCCCTCTACCATAACGATTATCATCTCAAGAGGTATCAAAAAATAATAATACGCGCCAGGCGAGATGTAGAACTGTACTATTGTCAGCAGACAGTTCAGCAAGGGATTCGTTATCAAATTGGCAAACAGTATGACTGACTGTTCACGCATGCTGCGGACACCGAGCGCAAAGGCGGCGGCCGCTTCTATCACCACCGTAAGCAGCAGATACAGCGACATGTTGCTTATGAGTCTATGCAGTATCATCTTTTATCTCTCTTACCGCAAATATGATCGCAGCGATGACGATCGCAGCGAATACCGTCAGTATCGCAAGCAGCCCCCATCTGACGCTGTAAAGCTGTGCGGTGCTGTATATGTCAAACAGTCCTTCCATGATCATCCTCCTTTTCAAGAGAAAGCAGAAGACATCCGAGACATATCAGCGAAAGCACCGTCAGCATAACCGCATTGGCTCTCGGATCGATCATCCTGAAGAAGAATATCGGTGCCGTGCCGAGAAACAGCCCTATGGTGGTGAACCCGAACGCAAGACCGGGCGTTCTAGGAAGTACGGACACGAGGATGGCCAGCGTGACGGACATCGTCATGCTGAACATCATTACTCCTATAAGTGAAACATACATGTTCTGATCGCCGAAAAGCAGCAGCGGAAGAGCGATTATCACGCTTATGAAGGCGACCTTGCGTATCCCTATGATATCGGACAGTATCCCTCCCAGAGCCTTTCCCATACCCATGAATACGAAAAGCAGAATGGTCTGCAGAGTGGTCTTGCGCCACGATGTAGGTATGCCGTAGCCCATGTATCCGCGTATCATCACGACCAGAACGGCAAGGATGATTATCATATACCTGCTTATTTTCTTGCTGCTGTAGCGGAAAGATTTGCATCTGTCATCAATTCCTGCAGGCATGTCGACATATGTCTGCGCCAGCAGCGCGAACGGTATCGCGCTTGCCGCAAGAAGGATCAGCGGCCACAGAGGGATGTCCATGCTGCTGAGAAGTCTTCCCGATACGACTCCGAACGATCCTCCGGATACGAAAACAGCACTTGGCGAAAGATGTCCGTCTGCGCTTCTCAAAGTTACTTCGGCGCCATTGACATGCACGAAGGCATTGCCTATGCACAACAGTACGAGACTGGTGAATACAAATTCGGTGTATCTCTGCACGATAAGGGACAGACTCATGAGCAGCAGTCCTGCGATACTTAAAACCAGCTTCGGAAACTTGTCGTTTATATATCCGATTATCGACTGCGGAGCGAATGCCAGCATGTCATAGGCAAAAAACAGAAGCCAGGTCACAGGAGCATTTTCGGTATATCTGTAGAGCGCAAAAAAACATATCAGTTCGGTCACGAAATGAATATAGAAATACAGAATACCCGTCCGGATGTTCATCTTCCTGAACATGTCTTTCATACGTTCATATAAGCAGACATCCGGTCATTCGGATGTCTTGTCTTTGTTTTCAAGATAATACTCGAGAGCCGCCGCATCCCTGCGCTGGACGATGAGATCCACATCGCTGGTCCAGCCGTTATTCAGTCTGTCCAAAGCTTCTTCGGGCTTCAGCCATACCAGTTCCTTTATAAGGATCTGTTCCTCCTCGGTCCTTTTCATGTCGCTTATCTCTCTGTCGTCCACCAGGCAGTGGAAGAAAGTCGAAAGAGTTATCCTGTTGATCTTGTTGTAGGAATCAACTACGGAACCGACAAGCCTCATCTTCTTCACGGTCATTCCCGTCTCTTCCTTCACCTCGCGCATCATGCAGGTGACAAGGTCCTCATTCTCCTCGAGACCGCCTCCGCAGGTCTCCAGATGATCTCTCACGCCGAAGAAGTCTTCTCCCACAATATGAAGAAAACCAAAATCTCCATTCTGGTTTTCCAATAAAGCTCTGGCTGTATATCTTACATGATCATATCCCTCATAGGGGAACAGATCATCCTTGATCCTTGCGATTATCGGCCAGTCTATTTCGAAACTGATCCTGTCAAGATCGATATCCATCTATTCCAGTCCGATCAGATAGCTGTATACCGGCTGATCTCCCTTGATCATGACGAGGTCGAAATCGGAATTGTCGCTGACATATTCCTCGATCTCATGACTCTCCTTCTCATCGACGCCTTCGCCGGTGATGATGGTGAGTATGCTCTTCTCGTCGTTCTTGAACAGTCTGTCGAGCAGTCTCAGGACGACTCCCTTGCGGTCCTTTCCCGACTCCATGATCTGTTTGCCGCCGATGGCCATGTAGTCACCTTCCCTGACTTCCACGCCTTCGAAGGTCGTATCCTTTATCGCATAGGTCACGCTGATGTCCTCGACATTGGCGATGACTTCGTTCAGTTCCTCGATGATGTCGTCCGGATCGCCTTCCTTGTTGAAGACGCCGATGGCGGAAAGACCCGCCTGGATGGACTTGGTCTCGACGACATAGATGTTCCTGTCGGCCAGCACCGACTGCGCCTGCTTGGCGGCCAGGATGATATTCGAGTTGTTAGGGAATATGAATACATTGGTGCAGTTGTCCAGTTCCTCGATGACTTTGACGAAATCCTCGGTAGAAGGATTCATCGTCTGTCCGCCTTCGATGACGACATCCGTACCAAGGTCGTAGAATAGCTTAGTTACGCCTTCGCCTGCCGCGACGGTAATTATGCCGTTCTTCTGTTCGGCTTTTTTCTTCTCCGTAACCTTGGTTTCAGTCTTAGGTTCTTCCGCATTGGCGATGATGGTCGAATGCTGCTCCTGCATGTTCTCGATCTTGAGCTTCAGGAATTCTCCGTATCTCTGGCCGATGTTGAGCGCATCTCCCGGTTTGAGCGTATGGACATGCACCTTCACGAGATCCTCGTCCCTTACGACGACCAGAGATTCTCCGCCCATGTCCGTAAGCTTCTGCTTGAGGATCTTCTCGTCGAACTTCTTGAGATAATCGTCGCTGAGTCTGACGATGAATTCAGTGCAGTAGCCGAACTCCTCGTTCTCTATCAGCAGCGCAGGATTGACCTGCTTCTCACTCTGTTCCTCACTGAAATCGACAGGTTCACCCTGTACATATTTCATCAGACCTTCGACAAT
>JAGACP010000063.1 GCA_017614055.1 Erysipelotrichaceae bacterium
AGATGGAATTGAACTTCGCGTCGGTGTAGATGATATCAGACCATATCTCGTCGTTCATTATATATAAATCATATTTCTCACAGAGAGACATGATCTGCTCGAGGTCTTCGTCGGTATATGTCAGGCCGAAAGGATTGTGCGGATTGCACAGACCGAACATCTTGTTCTTCGGCGTTATGTATTCTTCAAGCCTGCTAAGATCCATCCTCCGCGTTTCAGGATCCATGGTCACTGGATAAAGCACAGGTTTTGCGCCCGTACGCATGCATGATTCCCTGAACAGATAATCGCAAGGATCGAAGACGATCATCTCGTCACCCGGCTTCAGTACGGAATCGGCGATTATGTACATGCCTCTTGCCGCCGAATCGACCGGCAGTACCATGGAATGATCTATCATTTCGCCTTTCCTGTTTTTCACGTATCCGGCGAATGATTCCTTGAACTGATCGAGTCCCAGTTTCGGCGTATAGGAGAAATACCCGTCAGAAATATATTCAGACAGAGCTTTCCTTATCTCCGGAGCGCTCGGATAATCCGGATCGGCTGCAGTCAGAGGTATCACTCCGTCAGGGACTTCCGCCCAGCGGTAGTTGAATGCCTTCTTCTTCAGAGCACCGAGATCGATGTTTTCGTTGCTGAAATTGTTCATGGTTGCACCTCTTTCAAAGACGCAGGTCTTCATTGATGACACATCACTTTTATCGACATTATGATAACAAGAATCAGGAACTCATTCCATATCACCGATGTTTCTTCTTTGACTTGCTAACAAAATGGTGTAGTATAATATGTATTAGTTTTTATAACTAAAGAAAGGGGCTAAACTTATGAAATTAAATCCTCCAAAGCAGATTACTTGGATCCTGGGTGCTGTATTGGCTGTATTGGCTCTTGTTGCCAAGTTCACCGCATTCCTTGCTGGTGCTGACTTCTGGCTCGCTTTAGCAAGTGCCGTACTCATGCTCGCTGCAACATTCTTCACAGGAATGTAATCAGAGAAGCTGATTCTCAAAATAAAAATGGGACATCGTCCCATTTTTTTATTGTCCTATACCAGAAGACCAAGTTTCTTTCTGTAATCGATTATCGACTGATCCAGTATGATGCCGTCCTTTATGACAACGGCTTTCTCAAGCTCTTCGGCCATCTCGCCTATAATAATGCCGTCGAGATATGTCGAGAAATTGTACGACAGTATCTCCGAGACGGTATACGGGAACATGGCCGGCGTGTTGTCCACCTCGTAATGTATCACTCCGTCTATCTCGTATACCGGATCGGATATGGTCGTAGGTCTTGCGGTCTCTATCTCCATGCCAGGATCGCAGCTGATGTCGATGATCATCGTGCCAGGTCTGAACTTCTTAAGATCGTCCCTGTATATGATATGATCTTCTCTTGAAGTATCCCACATGATGCAGTTGACGAGAACGTCATATTCGTACATCTTCTTTCTGAAGAGTCCTTCAAGCTTTCTGGGATAGACGTCCACGGTAGCGCCAAGTCCGTGCAGTATCCTCATGGCTCCCCTTGCGGTCTGTCCGTTGCCCAGTATCGCCACCCTGCATTCATAAGGCATCTTCCCCAGATAAGTGAAAGCCTGCAGCACTCCCGCTTCTCCGGCAAGCTCCCTGTTGCGGTAGAAGATGTAGCGTCCGTCCTGGACGATGTTCTCCCAGGCAAGGACCGTATGTTTCGCTTCCATGCATTTCGTCGTGAAATCGGTCTTCTGCAGCGCATGGGCCCATCCGATAAGCATCTTCCCGTCTTCTATCTCGTCAAGGAAATCGCCATCTCCCAGCTTGACATCCACCAGACAGTCGCACCTAAGGACCTCTTCCCTGTCTGCGACTTTCGCATTGAAGTTCTCGTAGTCGAAATCCTCGATCCTCAGAGACTTTCCATATCCTTTCTCGACATAGATCTGTTCCTCGTTCACGACATTTAGAAGATCCCTTGGAAGAAGGGCCCTTCTTTTTTCGTCAGGCTTGTGGCTTATCAGGAAACCAAGCGTCTTCATGATTCACCTCTCAGAAAACTATCTTACAGTACTCAGCACTATAAGCAGCAGTCCAGTGAAATAGGTAAGACTGTTGGCCCTTATGAGCCAGATGTTGTTGTCGAGGACGAACTTGTATGTCGTAAGTATCATGTCCGAGATCATGAACAGCAGGGAACCAAGTCCCATCATCGCGTAGCTTGTTCCCGGAAGCATCAGCATCAGCGCCAGACCGGTTATCCCGTGCGTGAAGATCGACGACAGATAGAAAGTCATCGGCCATCTCATCTTGCCCAGTCTGAATAAGTCAGGTCTGAAATGGCAGGCCAGGATGAACGCTATCAGCATGATACCAGCCACTATCCAGATCCAGCAGATATCCTTGAATCCGTACCCGTTATCGACCAGGACTATCTGTTCATAGAGAGCGAAACAGATGTTGCCCGCAAGGAAGAAGTCTCCGCCTCTGCTGAAGTCGAACACCAGGAAAACGTCGCCGAACCAGGCGAGTATCAGCGCCGCCATCAGCAGCGTCTGGTAGCTTACGAAACTGTAATGCCTGAAGAACATCACAAAAGCCAGCACCAGATACATGGTGGCCATCAGATATTTGTTCAGGGAACGGTAGAGCTTGTTTCCCGAATTCCTTGTAAACAGGTAGCAGAACAATGCTGCCAGATATACGGCAATGAATAATGACATATGTAACTCCTTAAACTTCAAAATATGGTACATCTATCTCCATGTCCGATTCAGGATATGTACAGCATGGATGGATGTAGTTGAACTTCTTGTCCGCGGCTCTTCTGAAATCATCCTC
>JAGACP010000064.1 GCA_017614055.1 Erysipelotrichaceae bacterium
CAGGCAGAGGAAGGATGAACTGATTGTCCCTGGAGAAATAAAGGACATTCATCGTGCTGATGATCGTCGTGAACATCACCAGGGTTATTATCCCCATGAGGATGAAACCGATGAAAGCTTCTTCCTGTCCGAAAGCCATCAATCCCTTCAGCATCTCGTGCGCGAGGAATCCGAAGACGCCTATCAGATATACGAACAATAGTCCGTAAAGAACGTATCTAAGGATACCGCTTTTCTTCCTGCTTCCTCCTCTGTTGAACGAAGAAACCAGGAAGACCTTCGTCAAATCACATATCATCCTGATCATTTTCCGTTATCTCCAGGAAGAGCTGTTCAAGCGAACCGTCTTCTTTGAAAGTCTCTCTCATCTGCTGCAGCGTACCGGTAAACAGCAGCTTACCCTTGTTTATGATGCCGACACGGTCGCAGAGCTTCTCCGCGACATCCAGGACATGCGTAGAAAAGAACACGCATTTGCCCGCATCGGCATGCTTCCTCATCATTTCCTTCAAATCGAAAGATGAACGCGGATCCAGACCCGTCATCGGTTCATCGAGCACCCAGTTCTTCGGATCGTGCATCAGACATCCGCAGATGACAATCTTCTGCCTCATGCCGTGCGAATAAGATTCTATCCTGCTGTTTAGATCGTCGGCAATCTCGAACTTCTCCGTAAGTTCCCTGATCCTGTCTTTTCTGTCTTCCACGCCATAGACATCCGCCATGAAGTTGAGATATTCTATTCCTTTCAGCGAAAGAAACTGATCCGGATCATCCGCCACATAGCCGAAAGTCTTCTTTGCCTCTATCGGCTCCTTTTCGATGTCCTTGCCGTCAAGCAGGATCTGACCCTCGTCCAAATTCAGTATCCCCGTCAGCATCCTTATGGTCGTGGACTTGCCCGCGCCGTTCGGGCCGAGGAATCCGAAGATCTCTCCGTCGTTTATGGTCAGCGTCAGATCATCGACTGCTCTGATACCCTTCTTGTATGATTTAGATACATTCCTGAACTCTATCATGATGTTTCTCCTTTGTCTGTCAGAAAGTATTATAAGAAAAAGGAACGGTTCATGACGAACCGTTCCTCAACAGCTTTTCATTCAGATCCGTCATAGTCTGACGATCTGCCTTACGTCATATCCCGCCTTGACGAAATCGGTGTCGTACATCTCGAACACTTCCGGTATGACCCTGACCACCGCAACCTTCACCTTCGCGGCCTTCATCACGTCGTAGGCTATGCCCTTGAACGCCAGCAGCTTTTTCAGTTCGTCGGATTCATGGTCATACAGTTCGGCCTTTCCCATCACCTGCAGGCCATGTGAATCCCTGACGTCTCCGTAGTACTCGAAGATCGCCAGCGATACGTTCTTGTTTTTCTCGAGACCGATGAACTTGGATCCTCCCTCGGATACGAACCAGAATTCATCGTTCATGTATGTATATTCGATAGGCGTGCAGCGGATATAGTCTCCGTATCCCGTCGCAAAGCCGCAGGTATTGTGATTCTTTATGAAATTCCTGATATGCTCATAAGCCTCGTCCCTGTCCATGTGCTTCGCGGTCTTCTGCTGTTCGATCCAGAAATTCTGGAAATGTTTATAGTCGATGTTTGAACTCATTGTCTTTCTCCTGATAAAAATGGAGCGGGCAACGGGAATCGAACCCGCATCACAACCTTGGGAAGGTCGTGTTCTGCCATTGAACTATGCCCGCCTATGACTATATTATAACCTTATCTTATTCGATAAGGTTGCCATGTTCATCAATAGGCCATGTGTCGGTATATACAGGCTCCCCGTTTTCATATTCAGTCCGTGTAGCGGTACCGTTCTTATAATCATATATGTAACTCATCACCAGGACACCGTCTTCATACTCATATTTCTCGGCATAGGTGAAATCATATGGCCAGTCTTCTTCGCTTCTGTAGAGACTAATCAGGTTTCCGTCTTTGTCATAGCTCTCGGACGAATCATAATAAGTTCCGTTGCCGTTCTTCTTCAGAAGTATTCGGGCGATACCCCGGCTTCCATCAGGAAGAGAAGTTTCAATGACCTGCGGAAGCTGACCAAACGAGTTCCCCTCGCCGTTGTAATAAATCTGTTCGCTGTAGTCTTTGTACCATTCGTGAGAGAGACCATATTCGTCGAAATGATCATAGAATTCACGGTTGCACTCGAATGCCGACTTATAGGGATATGTCCCTCTGTAGTAGTATCTCAGGGTATACATCCACATGTCGTTCGGTGCATAACGATACTCTGTCCCCAGCTGTGTGCCGTTGTCGTCAAAGTAATCGATACAATACACAAGATCTGTGTCGTTGAAATATCTCGTCTCCTGTCTTGTTGCTCTGTCCAGAGGATCGTAGCTCTCTTTCGTTCCAATTCTTGCGAGCAGTTCCTCGTTGATCCTCTCGTTCTGATTCCCTGTTACTTTGTTTATGGTGTCGCATGAACAAAGACACATAGCTGCGACCAATACAACAATCATTCTTTTCATCATACTTCCAATCCTAATCGATCCTGTTGCCATGTTCATCGATCTTGAAGGTCTGTCTTTCTGTCTCTTCACCGTTCTCATAGAAGATGTGCGTCTCGATCCCTTCCCTGTAGTCATAGGTCTTCTTCAGCGTCATGTCTCCGTCTTCGTATTCATATTCTTCCAGGTATATGGCATCTGCTGTCTCGCCGCTGGTATCACCAAAAAACATGCTGGTCTGATTTCCTTCAGCGTCATAACTCTCGCCATGATCAAGATATAACTTTGTTCCGTCAGACGTAAGCAAATAATAGAATGTCACATTGCTGCCATCGGGATAGAAACCCTGCCATATGTATGGCTGTACAAGGAAAGAATTGAGTTCGCCGAAACAGACTATATCCTTGCTAAACGGACAGCGAAGATTTTCGGGCAGGCCATCTTCTTCAAAGCGATCATAGAAATCGCGGTCATATTCGGTCACCGTCTTGTACACACGCCCGTTTCTCTTGTACGACCTTTGGGTAAACATCACGGTGTCATCTACGGTATAGTGATATTCCTCCCCTACAATATCATGTTCGTCATCGACAAAAGCGACACACCGTACCATGTCCGTACCGAGATTGCAGGGAACCTCCTGAATGCTGGTTGCTCTGTCCATGGGATCATATTGTTCGTTTGTCTTCCAGCCTGCAAGAAACTCCTCGTTGATCCTCTCGTTCTGGTTGCCCGTGGCCTTTTTTATGGTATCGCACGAGCACAGCAGCAAAACCACAATCAATATAAATAATATTCTTTTCATATTCGTTGTCCTCACCAGTATTATACCCGCAAATCAGTACCTTCATAAACCGCTTAAGATGATAAAATTAAGTTGAAGAATCGAGGATAGACAATGGATCACATTCAGATAAAAGATCATACTTTTCTCATCAGCACGAAAGATACATCATACATGTTCAGAGTCAACAAGTACGGGCATCTTGAACACCTCCATTACGGAGGAAAGATCACGATGGAAGACGTCGATGCCCTGTCATACAAGAAATATATCCTCAACGGTATGACGGTCGCCTACGACCGCAAGGATGACGCCTACTCCCTTGATTCGCTTCCTCAGGAATACGCATCCTACGGAACGGGAGATTTCAATGAAGCGTCAATCGAGATCGACAGCGGTGAATCATTCACCTGCGATTTCACCTTTGATGCATACGATCTTGTTGAGGGCAACGTCCCTATCAAAGGTCTTCCGTCTTCATATGGTGCCGAACAGACACTCATCATCCATATGAAAGACAAGGTCAACGGCCTTAAACTGGATCTTTACTATGCTGTTTATCCCGAAGAGAACGTAATAGGCAGAAGAGCGGTCCTGACCAACGGAAGCGGGAAGGCATACACTCTTCATAAACTGATGTCCTACTGCGTGGATCTCATCGAAGACGATCTGGTCCTGATGGATTTCTCCGGAGCATGGGACAAGGAAATGCATCCAAACGACAGAAAACTCACCCAGGGAACATGCGTCATATCGTCGCGAACCGGTTTCTCTTCAAACAAAAACAACCCCGGCTTCATCATCAAGAAAAGCAACACCCGCGAAGATACGGGAAAGGCCTGGGGCTTCAATCTCGTATATTCGGGAAACCACTATTCCTCAATAAACAAGAACGAATACGCTCTTCACAGGATACAGGGTGGCATATCGCCTGAAAGATTCTATCTGAAACTCAAGGCGGGAGATTCTTTCGAAACGCCTGAAGCGGTGATGACCTATTCCGGAAACGGACTTAATAAACTATCGCAGAACTTCCACGCCTTCATTAACGAACACATCGTCCGTTCTGACTGGAAGAAGAAGGAAAGACCTGTACTCATAAACTCTTGGGAAGGCTTCGGCTTCAAATTCAAGAAAGACGATCTCATAAACAAACTTGCCAAGAACGCAGTGAAACTGGGCATGGAACTCTTCGTCCTCGACGACGGCTGGTTCGGCAGAAGGAACGACGACAAGAGAGGACTTGGAGACTACGACTGCAACCTCAAGAAGATCCCGGGAGGGATATCTTCACTGAGCGAAGAGATCCACAAACTGGGCATGTTGTTCGGCATATGGGTGGAACCTGAAGCGATAAATATCGATTCGAAACTTTACGAGAAACATCCGGAATACGCCCTGACCGAATCAGACAGGGAGATGCTTTTCGGAAGGAATGAACTGCTGATGGATCTGACCAACCCCGATGTCAGGGACTACATCGTGGAAAATGTCTCAAAACTCATAGACGACAACGATGTCGACTACATCAAGTGGGATATGAACAGACACATGAATGCCGTAAGCGGAACATACAATCATGAATACATCAAGGGACTCTACGATGTCCTGGACAGGATATTCACTCCTCGTCCCCATGTCCTGCTGGAATCATGCAGCTCGGGAGGAAACAGATTCGACCTGGGCATGCTGTGCTACTCTCCGCAGATCTGGGCATCGGACGACACCGACGCCATCGAAAGGATAGACATCCAGAAAGGTCTGTCATATCTCTATCCTCTGTCTTCCATCGGTGCGCATGTCTCCGCGTCCCCGCACATGCAGACGCTTAGAAAGACGCCTCTTGAGACACGTTTCAACATCTCCGCCTACGGCTGTCTGGGATATGAGCTGGATCTCAGCCTGCTGAGCCCGATAGACAAAGCCGAGATCAAGAGACAGATCTCCTACTACAAGAAACACAGGAAGACCTTCCAGTACGGAACCTTCTACAGGATAGACGAAGAAGAACCATACGAAGTGTTCCAGGCAAGCGGTGCAGAGACCATCCTCACCAAATTCCGCAGGATAGTCCATGCCGTACCGGTATACGACAAACTCTACGTCAGAGGTCTTGATGAAGACAAGACATACGACATCGAATCGAAACCTTACCTGCACAATCTCAGACAGTTCGGACATCTGGTCAACTTCGTCAGCCCGGTCAAGATCAACGGCGAAGGACACCTCATGACCGCCGTCAGCAAGCTCAAGGGCATGGAAGCGTCTTTCCAGGAATATACCGCCTCCGGTGCTGCCCTGAAAGAAGGTATCTGCCTCAACCCGCTGTTTATGGGAACGGGATACAATGATAAAATAAGAATACCTTTGGACTACGGTTCAGACATGTATGAGATCAAGGAGCATGAATAAATGAATCAGGAAAAGAAAAACAAATACTTCTTCGGTCTGGGTACGGTAGGAAGAGACATGTTCTATGCGTTCGAAGCCAACGCCATCATCTACTTCCTCTCCAACATCCTGGAACTGCCGCTGTCGACCTTCGCGATGGTCTCTTTCGTACTTACCATCCTGAGAGTCTTCGACGCACTCAATGACCCGATCACGGGTCTCATCATCGACAACATCCGCTCGCCGTGGGGCAAGTTCAAGCCTCCTATGCTGATCGGTTGCCTTCTGGCAGTCGTCTTCTATCTGATTATGTTCGCGGACTTCGGCTTCACCGACATCCGCTTCGTCATCATCTTCGGACTTGCCTACATCATGTGGGACATCAGCTACGGCATCAACGACATCGCCTACTGGTCCATGATGCCTTCGCTCACTCTCGACCAGAAAGAGCGTGAAGACATCGGCGCTTTCGCGCGTATCTGCGCAAACGTCGGCATGTTCATAGTGATGATCGGCTATCCTTCATTCACCGCCATGCTGGGAGGAGGAAAGAAAGGCTACTTCTCTCTTGCCGTGATAGTTTCGATAATGATGATACTGTTCCAGCTGTTCACCATCATCGGCGTAAAAGAAAACAAGGAACAGTTCAAGGAAGAAGAGAACACCTCCCTCAAGGATCTCTTCCACGTCCTGTTCAAGAATGACCAGCTGATGTGGGCGACCATCTCCATGGCTCTGTTCACCGTCGGATATGTCGCAACGACCAACTTCGCCCTGTACTACATGCAGTATGTATACGGCGACATAGACAAGTATGCCATCCTGGCGGCAGCCTGCGGTGTTGCCCAGCTTGCGGCCCTGATCATCTTCCCGAAGATATCCAGACTCTTCACCAGAAAGAGATTCTACGGCATCTCCACGCTGATAGTACTGATCGGCTACGTGATCTTCTTCTTCGCCGATCATTCATTATTGATGATCGCGGTAGGTGCAGTCGTCATCTTCATCGGCGAGGCGTTCATACAGCTACTGATGCTGATGTTCATCTCCGACACCATCGAATACGGACAGTGGAAACTCGGAAAGCGCAATGATTCCATCACGCTTTCCATCCAGCCTTTGATAAACAAGATAGGCGGAGCTCTTGCGACAGGCATCGTCTCAGTCACTCTCGTCCTTTCGGGGATCAAGAAAGGCGACGTCGCCGCGGAAGCGATAGACGCAACGGGCAAGTTCATCTTCAAGAACGCCATGCTGGTACTTCCGCTGATACTGATCGTCATCGGCTATTTCGTCTATGTGAAGAAATACACTCTCGACGAAGAGAAATACAGACAGATCGTCGACGAACTCAAGGAA
>JAGACP010000065.1 GCA_017614055.1 Erysipelotrichaceae bacterium
AGGAATCAATCCTATGGCAGAGTAGCTATGTTCTGAGCTGATAAACGCTGAAAGCATCTAAGCGTGAAACAGACCACAAGATGAGATATCCCATCTATATGAATAAGACCCCTTGAAGACTACGAGGTTGATAGGTCAGAGATGTAAGCATAGTGATATGTTGAGTTGACTGATACTAATAGGTCGAGGGTTTTATCTTAAAATATTGTAAGAAGACGCTTATCGAAGATCGTTGCTGTGTTATTTAGTTTTGAAGGAACAAATCCTTCGATCCGGTGACAATGGAGAAGTGGTCACACCTGGTCCCATCTCGAACCCAGAAGTTAAGCACTTCATCGGCGAGCATAGCTAGTCGCATGGCTAGTGAATCGAGCACGTTGCCGGTTAAAACCTCCAGTGATGGAGGTTTTTTTGTTGGTTTGTCCATCATCTGTGTCTAACAGAGGGGTGAATGTTGTATAATTCTGTTGATATGATAGTTGACTCGAGAGAAAAGACCATCGCTCTGGGTGAAAAACTGGGCAGACTGCTGGACATCGGTTCGACGGTCGTGCTCAAAGGGGAGCTTGCTTCAGGCAAGACTACTTTCGCCAAGGGCATAGGCAAAGCCCTGAACATACCGCAGGTGATAAACTCGCCTACTTTCACGATCCTCAAGATCTACCACGGAGACAAGACGCTGTATCACATCGATGCCTACCGTATTGAAAACAACAGCTACGATCTGGGCTTCGACGAGTATGACGACGGCATCAAGGTTATTGAATGGCCTGAATACTACATGTCCTATCTGCCCAAGGAGTATGTCGAAGTGATCTTCGAATACATCGACGAGCAGAGAAGGGACATCAGTTTCATCGCCCACGGCGACAGATACAACAGTATAGTAGAGGAAATGAAATGCTGACACTGTGCATAGATACATCTTACAGATATCTTACATGCGCCCTCATCAGAGACGATGCGGTGATTTCAAGCGTCTCCAGGGAATGTTTCAAGAGACAGTCCGAGGAGATCTTCAACGCGCTTGAAGAGATCTTCAACACCACTTCCGTAAGCAAGAAGGACATCGATGCCATATGTGTGACAAAGGGTCCGGGATCCTATACGGGCGTAAGGATAGCCATGACCATCGCCAAGGTGATGGGCGAGGTGCTTCCGTGCAAGGTATATACGATATCGACCCTGAGGCTCTATGCCGCCAACAGGAGGAACTGCATGGTGATCATGGATGCCAGGGCGGGAAGGGCCTACTGCGGCATCTACAACAACAATCAGGTGCTGCTTGACGACTGCATCAGGCAGCTCGACGAGATAGACGTGAAGGACTGTCAGCTCATGGGCGACGGTTCACTGCTGGGCAGGGAGGACTACTACGGCGACATCGCCGATGCTTTCCTGAAGACCAGGCATCTCTGGGAGAGGGTGGACGACATCGCCCATCTGACACCGGAATATCTTAAAGAAAGCGAGTCGTACTACAGATGATCGAGAAGATGAGAGTTTCAGACCTGGATCAGATCGTGGTCATCGAAAATGACTCTTTTTCGAATCCCTGGACGAAGACTTATTTCGAGCATGAGCTCGAAAACAACGACATCAGCGAACTTTATGTCCTGAAGGAAGGCGGAGAGGTAATCGCCTACGGTGACATGTGGTACATGTTCGAGAACTGCGACCTGACCAAGATAGCGGTCAAGGAGAAATACAGACGCAGAGGCTACGGCGGACTGCTTCTGGATCACATGATGAAGACAGCCAGGAAGAAGGGCTGCGAGTTCATCCATCTGGAAGTCGATGTGAACAATGAAGGGGCCATAGCTCTTTACAGGAAGAATGGTTTCGAGGTCGTAAGGACCAGGAAGAACTACTACGAAGCCGGAAGAGACGCCTATGACATGCTCAGGACGCTGATCGAAGCAGACAAGCGCAGGATCCTGGCCATTGAGTCAAGCTGCGATGAGACGGCATGCGCCATCATCGACGAGGATCTGCACGTATACAGTTCGGTCGTGACTTCGCAGATAGACGTCCATGCCAGATTCGGCGGCGTCATACCGGAAGTAGCTTCCAGGATGCATGTCGAACAGATAAGCACGATAGTTAATGAAGCAGTAAAGCAGTCAGGTCTCAAGATGGACGAGATCGACTGCATCGCATATACCGTGGGACCTGGTCTCATCGGATCTCTGCACGTGGGAGGCATAGCAGCCAAATCCCTGGCTTTCTTCTACGACAAGCCCCTGGTAGCCGTACATCATCTGAAAGGCCATATCTTCATCAATGAACTGATAAAGCCTCTTTCTTATCCGATGATGGCTCTGGTGGTATCGGGAGGACATACCGAACTGGTATATGTCGAGGACGACGATACGTTCAAGATCATCGGAACGACGCTGGACGATGCCGTGGGCGAAGCCTACGACAAGGTAGCCAGAGTCATGAGGGAAGCATATCCTGGCGGTCCTGTGATAGACAGTCTTGCCAAGGAAGGCAAGGAGCACTATCAGCTTCCTACGCCAAGGGTCGACGGACTGAACTTCTCGTTCTCCGGACTGAAGAATGCGGTAACGCAGCTGGTGAAGAAGGAAGAGGATCTCGGACGTCCGATAGACAAGAACGATCTTGCCTACGCGTTCCAGGAAGTGGCTCTGAATACGCTTGTTACCAAGACCAGGAAAGCGCTGGACATGTATCCGTGCAAATCCCTTGTTCTGGCTGGAGGCGTAGCTGCCAATTCCAGACTCAGGGAACTCATGGAAGAGAACTTCAAGGACATCGATCTGTTCCTGCCTCCGCTGGAGTACTGCACGGACAATGCCCTGATGATCGCGATAGCGGCAGTCCACTACCTGAAGCACAACAAGTATGCGGACTATGATCTTCCAAGCCAGCCTTCCATGTCGATAGAAGACTAGTGAAACTTATGAAATAATTCACAAATTATATTGTTTATATTATAATTTGGATTTGGCTGAAATATCTAAATCGACTCTGAAGAGATATCCTGTTTATCTGAAGGCTCTGAGGAAGCTTTCCGAAGATGGCGTCAAGCGTATCATGTCTTCGGAACTTTCCGAGTATGTCGACATCAAATCGACGACCATCAGACGGGATTTTTCTTTGATAGGCCAGCTTGGCAAGCAGGGCTACGGCTATGATGTGGATGAACTGATCAAGATCTTCTCCAGGGAGCTTGGCGAAGAATACGAC
>JAGACP010000066.1 GCA_017614055.1 Erysipelotrichaceae bacterium
TATTACTTTTTTGTTTTTCTTTATGCCGTAGGCTTTGGACGACTGAGGATTGCCCAGTATCCTGATGTTGGGATTCTTGAACTGACTCCTGTTTTCTTCATAGGAACCTATGATGAGATCGACACTTCTGTCCAGCAGCCTGTTTGCTCTTCCGACGAAAGAGTTCTGTTCATGGATGATCGTCTTCAGGCCTTTCCTGCACGCCGCCTGCATGACCGGAATGGAAATGTAGTTTCCGAAACCGATAGCCATGTCGAAACCGTCAAGCAGTTTCATGCACTTTCCGTATGCAGAAACTATCGACAATAAACTCTTGACTTTCTGGATGATCGAACCTCTGGTCGTGACGACATCCAGACCGATATATTCGAAACCGTGTTCGGGTATTATGTCCTTCTCCATGCGGTCATTGGAACCAATAAAAACAAGCTCATGACCTCGTTCTTTCAGGGCCTGAGCCAGTGTCAGGGCGGGATAGATGTGACCGCCGGTTCCTCCGGCAACGACCGCTATCTTCATACCACCTTATTTTATCATTAATCGAGACTGCTTACTATATCTGCGTCCTGCTTCTGTCGCGCTTCGGCAGAAGGATCTTCATCAGATAGTTGGTGATCATTTTCGCAATAATCGGATTGATCACGATGATCAGGATGCAGTATATCGCAAGCTGCACCCAGTCGCTGAAACTGACCATGTCTATGATGGGTCTAAGCAGGAATATCTCCGCCGCCGCAAGAAACAGAAGTATCGTCAGCGACATCAGAAAACAGGCCGACAGTCTCTTTCCCATCAGAACAGCACCTTGTTGTGGAGGACCTTTCCCAGTATCTGGACCTCGTTTTCTCTGTATTTCCTGTCTGGATACTTCGGATTGGCCGCTCTGAGAGTGATGCCGCTGTTTCCGAATATTATCCTCTTGATCGTAACTTCATTGTTTTCAAGCAGGAAGACGCCGATATCCTTATTGTCCAGATAGTTCTGTTTCCTGACATAGACGATATCTCCCGGACCGATCCTGAGATCGATCATCGAATCTCCTTTAACCTTCAGATAGAAATATTCACCCGGTCCGTATTCCTTGTTGTCGCAGTACTCATAGCCGTAGATATCCTGATTGGCATACAGGTCATATCCTGCCTTCACTTCTCCGATGATGGGGACAGGGACCTGCTCGGTACGGATGTCGAAATTCAGAAGATGGTCCACGTCGATGTTGAAAAGATCGGACATCCTGTTGAGCGTGCTCACCCGCGGGAATGCCGTGCCGTCTTCCCATTTCTGGACGGTGGTGAAAGACTTGTAGCCAAGCTTTGCCGCCAGTTCATCCTGGGACATCTTGTTCACCTTGCGCAGATATCTGAGATTCTCCTTGAATTCCATGCTTTATCCTCTGATATGATTATATGACAAACTTGAATTTTATTCTAGTTCCGCAAGAGCATCCGCGGCAAACTGCACTTCCATCGCCATTCCCGTCTCCATGGCTTCTTCTTTGAGATCGAGATGGCTGCTGTGAAGAGGATAGCCTCCGTCAGCCCCCAGATTCATGAACACGCACGGGATCCTGGAAGCATATTCCGCAAAATCCTCTCCCGCCATGGCCTGCTCGGCTTCGAAGTAGCCGTCTTCGTTCAGCATTATCTTCTCTGCGCTTTTCTTCATGATGTCGTATGCCCGTTCATCGTTGACAAGCGGCCTGCAGATCCTGCTGAATTCGACTTCAGCGATACAGCCCAAAGCGGAAGCGATATCGCTGCATATCCTTGAGAATGCTTCCGGAAGCATTCCGTATTCTTCCTCATCGAAGCAGCGGCACGTGCCTTCCAGGAAAGCCTCCTCGGAGATGATGTTGTAGGCGGAACCGGAATGGATCTGTCCGACAGTCACGACCACCGGATGCACAGGGCTGCACATCCTTGATACTATGGTCTGCAGGTTCATGACGATGCTGGAAACGGCGACGATCGCGTCAGACGTCTTATGAGGCATCGCTCCATGTCCGCCTTTTCCTTTTACTTTTACGGTGAAATGATCTACTGCAGCCCAGCTGGCTCCCTTTCTTGAACTGAGCCTGTGCGCTTCTGAAAGAGGATCCACATGCATGCCGAAGCCAATGTCCACTCCTTCAAGCGCGCCGTTCTCTATCAGGAATCTAGCGCCTTCGGATACTTCTTCCCCCGCCTGGAACAGCAGTCTGACATTGCCGTTCAGTTCATCTTTATGTTCGTTCAGTATCCTGGCACTTCCAAGAAGCATCGCCGTATGCATGTCGTGACCGCAGGCATGCATCAAACCTTCATTGCGGCTGGCATACTCCAGGCCGGTCTCTTCCTTTATCTTCAGGGCATCCATGTCCGCACGGAGCATGACGGTCTTTCCGTCTTTTCTGCCATGTATGTCGGCGATAACTCCCGAATCGTTCAGTCTTCTGTATTCTATGCCGTATCTGTCAAGCTCTGCACAGATCACATCTATGGTTTCCCTGCATTCCATGCCCGTTTCCGGACACATGTGCAGTCTTCTTCTCAGCGCTATGACATCTTCGAGGATCTCCCTGCTGCATTTCCTTGCATCCATGGTCATCCTCTCCTTTCATCGCCAAGAGGCTCGTCCCAGAGAACTTCTGCATCGTGTTCTTCAGCTATCGCATCTATCGTTTCTCTCAGATGATCAAGATACTCTTCTTCCTTCTTCTTCGATCTTCTGCCTTTTCCGCTGAAAAGTTCCTCTTCGAAATATGCGTCATAGGACACCGCAAAATCCTCCTCGTCCCTGTGAGGAAAGAAAGTCACTGCGGCTTTGTATGTGATGTTCCCCGCTTCGGAATCGCTTGTCAGCATGACCAGCGCTCCGTTTCGTTTCACGCCTGAAAAGACCGCATTCGCCCTGTAGTAGCGTTCATAGACATTGATGACCATAAAGAACCTCCATGTTACTTTTCCGTCTTAGCCATCAGCACGATGTTTTCGATATGATCCGTGTAAGGGAACATGTCGAACGGCTGAATGTGCTTTATCGCATATCCTCTCTTGAGAAGATATTTCACATCGCGATACTGTGTATCGGGATTGCATGATATGTACACGATCCTTCCGGGCTTCATCTTCGCAAGACTCGCCAGGAACCTGTAGTCGCTTCCGTTCCTCGGAGGATCCATGATGACGACATCATATTTCTCTCTGCAGCCGTCCATGTATCTTCCGGCATCTTCGGCCACGAAGCTGATATTGCTGACTTTGTTATATTTCGCATTGCTTACGGCATCCTTCACGGCCTGTCTGTTAAGTTCCACGCCCGTCACGCTTCCTGCGCTGCCGCCGGCGATGATGCCGATCGTTCCTATGCCGCAGTAGGTATCCAGCACGCTGTCTTTCTTTCCTATTCCCGCCAGTTTTATCGCCTTTCTGTAGAGCTTCTCCGTCTGGGCATGGTTTATCTGATAGAAAGAGCCAGCCGATATCTTGAATGAACATCCGCAGAGTTCATCTGTGATATACCCTTTTCCGTACAGATTGATGTTCCTGCTTCCCAGGATCATGCTGGTACGGCGGCTGTTGATGTTCTGAACGACGGCCGTCACATTCGGATGTTTCTTCACAAGATCGTTTATGAATCTTTCCTTATTGTTGAATCTGATCCCGCCCGTCACCAGGACGACCATGATCTCGCTGCTGTCGTGATTGTTCCTGACAAGCACGTGCCTCAACGTTCCCGTCATCCTGTTCTCGTCGAATATGGATATCCTGTATTTCCTGACCAGAGAGATGACGGTCCTGAAGATCCTGTTGGTCTCGCTGTCCACAAGCTGACATTCATCGATCGGAACTAAGATGTGCGTCGATTCGACATAGTTGCCCGCAATGACGTTCCTTTTCTCGTCATATCCGAAGCTTATCTGGGATTTGTTGCGGTAATGCAAAGGATCATCCGCACCTGTTATCTTTTCAACCTTTCCAAGTTTACCGAAAAGTTTGTCGACCTTTTCCTGTTTGATCTCAAGCTGCTTCGCATATGAAATGCCCTGCATCGTGCATGCGCCGCATATTTCGCTTACCGGACATTTCTTCATTTCAGGATCCTTATTCATCATCTTTTTCTTTCCAGACATGTAACGCATTCCACATGCACGGTATATCCGAACATGTCGAAAGGAACTATCTCATCGAGATCGAAGGCTTCATTCAGAAGCTTCAGATCTCTTGCCAGAGTCACAGGATTGCATGAAACATACACCATCCTTTCGACATCGCTGTTTATGATCGATCTGATCAGACTTTCGGAAAGACCTTTCCTTGGCGGATCGACTATCAGGACGTCCTTGTCTTTCAGATACTCATCCATCCCTTTGGACGCATCGGCAAGGATGAATCTCGCATTGTCCATGCCGTTCATCTCTGCGTTGTCCATCGCATTGTCCACGGCTTCCTTCACTATCTCCACACCGGTGACGCTCCTGCAGTATCTTGCCAGATAAAGGGATATCGTTCCTATGCCGCAGTAAAGATCCAGCACATCTGTATTCTCACTGATCTGCGCAAGTTCCAGTATCTTCCCGTACAGCTTCAGCATCATCCCGTGATTGACCTGATAGAAAGACTTCAGGGAGATCTTCACCTTTATGCCGTCATAGATGTCATATATATAGCCGTTGCCGTATATTACTTTCTCTCTGTCTCCAAGGATGACGTTGGTGTCTCTGTCGTTGAGATTGAGTATTATCGATCTTATGTTCTGATGCCTTTCGGTCAGATAGTCCACGATCGGACCGTAGTCCGCATCGATGTCGCTCGTGATGATGCCGACCATTATCTCGTCCGTCATCTTCCCGTGCTTGATGAGTATATGTCTCACCGATGAAGAAAACGGATAAGTGAAA
>JAGACP010000006.1 GCA_017614055.1 Erysipelotrichaceae bacterium
GCCTATGTATTTCTGATGCTGAATATATCGCTGTTTATTGCTGCTGTCTGTATGGGAGGAAGTTCATGGATGATCGTTCTGATCCCGATACTTATCGGGATATCGATTATCGATCTGAGGAAATACATCATTCCGGACATCCTTGTGTTCCTTATCCTGACTAATAGACTGCTGCACATCACAAGCATTGAAGAACTTGTCAGTTCTTTATTCAATGGATTGTGCATATTCCTGTATGTGCTGTCGCTGTCTTTCATCCTTGACAGGATGCTCAGGAAGGAAACGATAGGCGGAGGGGACATAAAACTGTATTCGTCGCTGTCGATGTATCAGGGGATATATGCCAATATCCTGAGCATTATCCTTTCGTGTCTGATCGGACTGTTGTGGATGATGATCGGAAAGAGAAAAAAGATCCCGTTCGGTCCGTGCATATGCATGGCGTACTTTATCGTGTTCATATGTACATGTTTGGCGTCTAAGAGCTGTCAAACTATTCTATAATATAGTTGATATGTATGATATTACGATAATTGGTGCCGGAATAATCGGTACACTGCTGGCTCACGAATTGAGCAGATACGAGCTCAATGTTCTGGTGGTGGAGAAGGAAGCAGACGTGGCGGAGGGAGCGAGCGGCGCAAACAGCGCCATCATCCATTCTGGTCACGATCCTAAACCAGGTACTTTGAAATGCAGATATAATCTGCTGGGAAACAGGATGTATCCCGACCTCTGCAAGCAGCTGCAGGTGGACTACGAGGCCAACGGGGCTTTCGTGGTTGCCACCAGCAAGGCCGAGGAGGAGAATCTCGATGTCCTGATCAGACAGTGCGAAGAGAGAAGCATTCCTTTCGAAGTGCTGACAGGAGATCAGGCAAGAGAGGAAGAACCTAACCTTTCTCCCGATGTGACGAAGGTCCTTTCTCTTCCTACGACGGGCATCATCATGCCTTTTGAGGTTGCCATAGCGGCCATGGAAGAGGCGATGATGAACGGCGTCGAACTGAAGCTCGACTATGAGGTCAGGACCATCGACAGGGATGAAGAAGGATTCGTCATCAACGGCGAGATAAAGACGAAGATGATCGTCAACTGTGCAGGTGCACACTGCGACGAGATAACGGAGATGCTGGAACCGTCCCCATACAAGGTGGAGACGAGAAAGGGCGAGTATTTCGTACTCGACCACATGGACGTTCCTTTCGTGAAGCATACGATCTATCCTGTACCTTCCGAGAAGGGAAAGGGCGTCCTGGCGATGCCTACGATCCACGGCAACGTGCTGCTTGGACCGGACAGCGAATACTGTCAGGATGTCGAGGACGATTCTACGGGCAAGGGTCTTGACTATGTAAGGAAAGAGATCGCAAAGACCGTCGTCAACATTCCTTTCAACAAGATGATCCATACTTTTGCGGGTCTGAGGCCTCATATAGATCTCAATGATTTCTACATCAAGGAAGATGACAACATCGAGAATTTCATACATATAGCGGGAATAGAGTCACCTGGTCTGACTTCCGCTCCGGCCATCGCCAAGGATGTCGCCGAGAACATCATCCTTCCCAGATACAAGGATCGCGCCGTAAAAGCCGAATACAGACGCCGCAGGCCTTTCATCGACATGAGACACATGTCCGATGAAGAAAAGGCGGAACTTATAAAGAAAGACCCTGCATTCGGACAGATCATCTGCCGTTGCGAGAAGATATCGGAAGGCCAGATAGTGGATGTCATAAACAGAGAATGCGGCGCAAGGACCGTAAAGGGTGTCAAGATGAGATGCCGTCCGGGCATGGGAAGATGCCAGGGAGGTTTCTGCGAAGTGGAGGTCGCAAGGATACTTGCCGAGCAGCTTAAGGAAGACGTCAGGGACGTCCGTCTTGACAGGAAGGGCTCGAATATCGTGCTGGCCAACGCCAAGGAGGATCTGTGATGGAAAAGCATCAGCTTGTGGTTATAGGCGGCGGTTCTGCGGGCATGGCTGCTGCGCTTGGAGCGTATGAGAACGGGATAGAGGATATCCTGATCATCGAAAGAGAGAAGGAATACGGAGGTATACTCCAGCAGTGCATACACAACGGATTCGGCCTGCATACTTTCAACGAGGAGCTATCAGGTCCGGCGTATGCGGAGAAGTACTATGAACTGATAAAGGACATTCCTGCGATCAGGTTCATGTTCGACAGTGCGATAACAAAGATCGAAGGAAAGACCGTTACGGTACAGTCCAGGGAAGGACTGATCAAGATAGAAGCCGAAGCGCTGATCATGGCTACGGGATGCAGGGAGAGGCCTGCAGGCGCCATCGGCATGAGAGGAAACCGCTGCGAGGGCGTATATACGGCCGGAACGGCGCAGAAGTATCTGAACAAATACGGATATCTGGTAGGAAAGAAGATATTCATCCTGGGAAGCGGCGATATCGGTCTGATCATGGCCAGAAGGATGACGCTGGAAGGAGCTAAGGTCATCGGCGTTGCCGAGATACAGCCTTATTCCAACGGCCTGGCGAGAAATATCAAGCAGTGTCTCGAGGATTTCGACATTCCTCTGTATCTGTCGCATACCGTCGAATCGGTACATGGCGATTCGCGTCTTGAATCGATAACGCTGGTACAGGTAGACGAGAAACTGCAGAAGATAGAAGGAACGGAACAGGAGATCGAATGCGACTGTCTGCTTCTTTCGGTAGGTCTGATCCCGGAGAACTCGCTTCTCGAGGATCTCAATGTCAGACTCGATCCGAAGACCAGAGGCGCATATATCGACGAGACATACATGACTTCCGTGGACGGCATCTTCGCCTGCGGAAATGCCTTGCATGTCCATGACCTGGTGGACTATGTGTCCATCGAAGGAAAGAACTGCGGAAGACATGCGGCCGACTACATTCTCAAGAGGACGAAGGAAGCTCCTCTTGTCGAGAATAAATGCGTGAGCGGAGTGTCCTATGTCGTACCGCAGACATTCCATCCTGCAAGCGACATCGATTTCATGTTCAGGGTGAACAAGGTATTCGGCGAGAGCTATATCCATGTCTATGGAAAGGGGCTGGACAAGAAGATCAAGAAGCTCGGCATCGTTCCAAGCGAGATGCAGAAGGTGTCGCTGAAGAAGGAAGAGCTTGAAGGACTTGAGACAGAACTGTTCTGGGAGGTGCTGGAATGAATCTGATATGCATAAACTGTCCGCGCGGATGTCATCTGACTGTTGAAAAGACGGACGACGGATATACAGTCACGGGGAACGCTTGTCCAAGAGGCGAGAACTACGCCATCAGCGAGATGACCAATCCTCTTAGAACTTTGACTACCACAGTTCCTATTAGTTCAGAGAAAGCCTGCAGGCTTCCGGTCATGACTTCTTCACCGATCCCGAAGGCCAGCCAGCCTGATGTGATAAAGATGCTCAAGGATGTTGCGGTGAATGCTCCTGTCAGAAGAGGGGACGTAATCGTGGAGAACGTCCTCGGACTTGGCAGCGACATCGTCGCCTGCAAGACAATTGACAGATGAAGAAACTCTTTTCTCTGTTGTCGA
>JAGACP010000067.1 GCA_017614055.1 Erysipelotrichaceae bacterium
AATCGATCTTATTGAACAGATCAACCAGATCATAGACGTCGTAATTTATCTAGTTGAGATTGTTTTCGTTGCAGATGACCTTGTAGTTGCCCCAGGCGATCTCCGGATAGATGATGGTATCGCCCTCTTCAAGCGTCATCCTGATGGCTGTCGATATGGCTCCTGTCCCTCCCGGCGTCGCCAGACAGGCGTTGTGGTTGGTCACCCTGTCCTCCAGGATGAACCTGCTCAGGGATTCGAGGTAGCTCTTGTTCCCCGCAGGAGACTGCGCATAGGCAGACTTCCTGATAGGGGTGATGCTGTTTTCGACCTCGCTGACGCAGTCATACGTGAACATCTTCCCGTCTTCGTCGTAAAGACATCCCGCCGTGGCATTTATCGCCTCGGGATCGTTCTTGGCCGCATTCACGACACTGAAGATGTTGTCTACATACTTGTCGAGATTCTCGCTCGGTTTAAGAAATTTCATAGCTGCGGACCTGCCTTCACTATCTCTTCATCCATGTCCGGATACTTCTTCGCGAAATTATCCATGAACATCTTCGCTAGTTCCTTTGCCTGTCTGTCATATTCTTCTTTGTCTTTCCAGGTGTTTCGTGGATCGAGTATCTCATCCGGAACGTTCCTGCATGAAACAGGGAAATCAAGATTGAAGATGTCGCTGTGCCTGAATTCCACGTCTTTGAATTCATCATTCAAGGCGGCGTCCACCATGGCCCTCGTATACTTGAGATCTATCCTCTTTGCGCCAGATGCCGCGCTTCCGCCCGACCATCCCGTATTGATCAGATAGACCTGCGTTCCGTATTTGTCTAACTTCTCTCCCAGCATCCTTGCGTATATCTCAGGCTTTAGAGGCATGAAAGGCTCGCCGAACAAAGTGGAGAAAGTCGGCTGAGGTTCCTTGACCCCTCTTTCCGTACCCGCAAGCTTGGAAGTGAAGCCCGTAACGAAATGATACATCGCCGCCTGTCTTGAAAGTCTCGAGATCGGAGGCAGCACGCCGAAGGCATCGGCAGTCAGGAAGATGATGACCGAAGGTACTCCTCCCACCGAAGGTATCTGCGCGTTATTAATGTATCCCAGAGGATAACCGACCCTGGTATTCTCCGTATATCTTGCGTCATCGAAATCAAGATGACCGTTCTCGTCCATCACGACGTTCTCTACCACCGCACCGTATCTGATGGCGTTGTAGATCTCAGGCTCCTTCTCTTTCGAGAGGTTGATGCACTTGGCATAGCAGCCGCCTTCGATGTTGAACACTCCCTCGTTAGAGAAACAGTGTTCGTCGTCGCCTATCAACGATCTTCTCTCGTCCGCTGAAAGAGTCGTCTTTCCCGTTCCCGAAAGACCGAAGAAGATGGCCGTCTTCTTAGTTACAGGATCCATGTTCGCACTGCAGTGCATCGGAAGCACGCCCATCTGAGGCATGATGAAGTTCATCGTCGAGAATACGGACTTCTTGATCTCTCCGCAGTACATCGAACCGCATATGACTATCATGTGCGCCTCGTAGTCTATGCCTATGAAAGCCTCGGAATGTGTATGATCGACTTCCGGAACGCACTTGAAGCCCGGAGCCACCAGGATCGTATAGTCCGGATCACCGTACTCCTCAAGCTGCTTCTCGTCAGGCCTTATCAGAAGATCGGATATGAACAGACACTGGCTCGCCAGTTCGCATACGACTTCGAACTTCTGACGGTATTTCTCGTCGGCACCGGCATATCCCTTGAACACATAGTTGTCTCTTTCATCGAGATAAGCCTGCACCTTGTCCCTGATCTTGTTGAAATCTTCCTTGGATATGCCTCTGTTGACCTTTCCCCAGGCTATCTGGTCATGCGAGAATTCGTCGTCGACGATGAACTTGTCGTCGGGAGACCTTCCCGTATACTTGCCCGTATAGATGACCAGGGCATCCTTGTCGCACAGAGTGCCTTCCTTGTTTTCAAGAGCTGTCCTTACCAGCTCGTCCGTTTCTGGATTGATGTATCTCATGTCATTACCTCTCAGTTTCTTTCACATATATTTTACTTCATAACGGCCCTCTTGACAGCCTGATATGCTGCCGTGACATTATGTTATGATGTAATCAGGAGGAGCATAGTCTCCGGGAGGAAAACACAATAATGCTGCATGAAGTAAAATTTACCTCGTTCAACGAGCGTGACCAGGTATACGGCTGGGTCTACGTCCCTGCCTGCAGACCGCTGGGAATCATCCAGCTGATCCACGGATTCGGTGAACATTCGCGCCGCTATCTGCACATGATCACGACCTTTATGGAAGCCGGCTATATCGTAACCGCCGATGACCACGTCGGTCACGGCAAGACCGCCCTTGAAAACGATACGTGGGGCAACTGGGGCGAAAAAGGCTTCACGACGATGATGGAAGACGAAAAGAAGCTCCACGACCTCGTAACCGAGATGTATCCGGGTCTTCCGTATTTCATGTTCGGCCACAGCATGGGCTCGTTCATCACCAGACAGTACATCGCCAAATACGGCACGGATCTGACCGGTGCGACCATCTGCGGTACGACTGGCGTATGGCCTAATCTCGACGAAAACATCGCCATCGTCCAGAAACTCGTAGATGAAGGAAAGGGCGACGACTCCGATCCTTCACTCGGCGCAACGTTCATGGGCTGGATGTTCGCAAGATGCGACGAAGGCGTGACGCTGGGCAACGAGTGGATCTGCGACGACCAGTATGTCCAGAAAGACCATGCCGAGGATCCGTTCGACGCTTTCACCAAGCCTACAAGCAACCGCGCATGGCTCTACTTCCTCGAGATGATGAAAGACATCACGGGACCTGAATGGGCCGAGAAAGTGCCTAAGGAACTTCCTATCTACAACATCGCCGGCGATCAGGACCCTGTCGGACAGTACGGAACGGGCGTCTATCAGACAGCCAACTGGCTCACCGACACGGGACACGACGTGACTACGGTCCTGTACACCGGATACCGTCATGAGATCCACAACTACAGCGAACTCAAGGACGACGTCGAAATGGGAATCGTCGATTTCTTCGATTCCTGCATCATGTAACAAAGCATAGGCATATAAACATCAAAGGCCGGATTATTCCGGCCTTTTCTATTCATCCAGCAGAGCTGTCGCCACGCTGTAGTTCTTCTCGTGGGATATCGATATCAGCAGTCTGTAGTCCTTGTATCTGATATGAGGCTTCCCTTTCTCATCATTGAAGATATCCAGCTGATTCAGTTCGGGTATCTCATACTCGCTGATACATTTGATTATCGCTTCCTTGCAGGCAAACCTTCCCGCAACGAACTCGACCATCCTGTTCTCGGAAAAGTCTTTGCTGTATTCAAGTTCCTGCTGAGAAAGGACCTTCTTCAGGAAACTCTCCTTGAGAGACTTCCTTATCCTTTCGTTCTCGATGATGTCTATTCCTATCGCTTTCATTTGTACAGTTTCTTCAGATCGCTCGTTCTTTTGTTCTGTTTCAGTTCATCATATATCTGCTTCAGCTGCTGCTCGTAACGGTTCGAATTGAACGAAGGGAAAAGATCCAGGTCCTTCAGTTCATCCGGAAGATACTGTATCTTGTGGAAACAGTCGTAGCGGCTGTAAGAATACTGCTCGTCCTTGTTCAGTCCTACAGGCGTCAGCTTGAGATACTTAGGCATCTCGTAGGCTTTCGTGGCTACTATCCTTTCTGCTTCATGCGTCGCATCGACTCCCGTCCTTGACTTCGGAGAAAGACAGAGATCTATGATATGCACGCCCAGAGGTATTATCGCCTCGGGGAAACCCACATGCTCGGCAGCCTGCACCGCGGCATAAGTCCTTGACGCAAGCTGCGGATTGGCAAGACCTATATCCTCGTAAGCTATCACCAGCAGTCTCCTGCTTATGGATTCGACATCGCCGGACTGTGCCAGCAACGCCAGATAATACAGAGCCGCATTGGGGTCAGATCCCCTTATCGACTTCTGCAGCCCCGAAAGCAGATCATAGTGTCCGTCCTCCGAACCGAAGGAACGGTTGTTCACATGGCGGCAGTTCTCTCTCACCAGATCGACATCGATATGCCTGTCGTCAGCCATGATGGCGGACAGTTCCAGTATGTTCAGAGCCCACCTGATATCACCGTTTACGGTATCGCATATCAGATCGAGAGCTTCATCGCTTATCGTATACTCTCCCTTGAGTCCCTGCTCGGACTTCAGGGCATTATCGATCCCTTTTTTTATATCATCATTGGTCAGCGGCTTGAATTCAAACAGATGACATCTGGATCTGATGGCCGGATTGATCGAATGATAAGGATTGGCGGTAGTGGCTCCCAGCAGTATTATCGAACCGTCCTCGATATGCGGAAGCAGCAGATCCTGCTTGTCCTTGTTCAGACGGTGGACCTCGTCGCAGATCAGGATCAGCGAACCCGACAGCTTGCTTTCGGTGAAGATCGCATCGAGATCCTTCTTGTTGCCCGTCACCGCGTTGAAACTGCGGTAAGGCTTCTTCAGTTCATTCGCTATGACTCTTGCCAATGTGGTCTTGCCCGTTCCCGGAGGACCGAAAAAGACCGAAGAAAAGATCGTATCGTTCTCGATGCACTTTCTTATGATCCCGTTTTCTCCTACAAGATGCTCCTGTCCAAGGATATCTTCCAGTTTCTCGGGTCTGAGTCTAAACGCCAGCGGTTCCTTCATTTTCTTCCTTCAGATAATCTATGACTTTCAGAAGACTGTCGGTACACAGTGCTGCACCCGCTTTGTCTTCATCCGACAGATAAGCCAGATCTTCCACAAGCGCATAGCGGCAGCCCGCATTCCTTGCGGACTGGGCCCCGTTGTGCCCGTCTTCGATCACAAGTATTTCATTCCTGTCTATGTCGGCAAACTGTTCCATGGTCCTGATGTATATCTCCGGGTGAGGCTTGGAATTGACCACCATGTCGCCCGTCATCAGAAAATCGAAATAATCATATATCCCGTCGTTCTTCAGACAGCACTCCGTCACTTCCCTGTGCGACGACGTCGCCACAGCCATCCTGATCCCGTTGTCCCTGCAGTAGTCGAGGATCTCCCTCGTTCCCGGCATCAGCGGTATCGCCATATTGTGAAGCTTGTCCTGCACCTTCGGCCAGAAGATGCTCCAGTATTCCTCGAACGGATAATCCTCTCCGTGCATCCTTTTGACGCTTCCCTCATAAAGATCCCATCCGGAACCCATGATGCCCGTAAGAAACTCATAGCTGAGAGGATGACCGATCGCTTCGGATACCTCCACGCCCGTCTTCAGATAGACTTCTCTTTCAGAATCCAGCAGGAGTCCGTCCATGTCGAAAATGCACAGTTTGACCATACTCTTATTATACCCATATTCGGCGGGTCATTTGGGAAAACAACTCCGGGAGATGATGATATCATTAAGATAACAAGAAAGCGAGAAACGATATGCTTATCAATCCATTCGAAAAGTTCAGCAAAGACTGGGCCCTGGTCACCGCCGGAGACAAAGACTCTTTCAACTCCATGACCATAGCCTGGGGCGCCATGGGGACCATCTGGAACAAAAGCGTGGTCACCATCTACATCCGTCCCGACCGTTACACCTTCAGTTTCCTTGAGAAGAACGACTACTTCACGGTATCCTTCTATCCTGAAAGCTGCAGGGACACCCTGCGCATGCTGGGAACGAAATCAGGAAGAGATTCCGACAAGATCAAGGAATCGGGACTGACACCGGTCTTCCTGAAAAACGGCATAACCTACAGGGAAGCGTACGAGACGTTCGTATGCAGGAAGATCTACTGCGCCCAGATGAAATACGAAGACGTTCCCGAGGAAGGAAAAGCCATCTACCAGAACGGCATCACCCCTCACTACATCATCATGGGCGAAGTCGTAAACCAATAGGTTATAATGATGTTGGAGGAAGATAATATGGACGTTAATAATCTGAAGAGCCATGCACTGAACATCAGAAGAAACATCGTTCAGATGGTGTATGACGCTCAATCCGGACACCCCGGAGGATCCCTGGGCTGTGCGGACATCCTTACATATCTGTATTTCGAACAGATGAACATCGACAAAGACAACGTGGGAAGCACCGACAGAGACAGATTCGTGCTTTCCAAAGGTCACTGTTCACCTGCGCTCTATGCGGTACTGCACGAGAAAGGACTACTGGATGATGATCTCAGCTCATTCAGACAGATCGATTCCAGGCTGCAGGGTCATCCGAACATGAACTACGTCGAAGGCGTCGACATGTCCACAGGTTCCCTGGGACAGGGCGTATCGACGGCCGTAGGCATGGCCATCGCCAACAAGCTCGACGGCAATGACAACAAAGTCTACGCTCTGGTAGGAGACGGCGAATCCGAGGAAGGAATAGTATGGGAAGCCCTGATGGCTGCGGCCCACTACAAGCTCGACAACCTATGCGTCATCTTCGACCTCAACCATCTGCAGATAGACGGCGATGTCGAAGACGTCATAGGACCTCTGCCTCTTGCGGACAAAGCCAGAGCATTCAACGCGAAAGTCACCGAATGCGACGGAAACGACTTCGAATCCATCAAGGAAGCATTCGAATTCTTCAAGGATCAGAAAGACGCACCGACGGTCATCGTCGCAAACACCGTCAAAGGCAAAGGCGTATCATTCATGGAAAACAACTACGCATGGCACGGTTCTGCTCCTAACCAGGAACAGTATGAACAGGCAATGCAGGAACTCAAGGAGGTGGACTAATGGCTCAGGAGACCAGAAACGCCTACGGCATCAAACTTGCCGAACTCGTTGAAAAAAACAAGAACATCGTCGTCCTCGATGCGGACCTGACCAAATCGACCAAGACCATCGAAGCGAAGAAAGCAGCTCCGGAGAGACACTTCAACGCCGGCATCGCCGAAGCCAACATGATGGGCATGGCTGCCGGACTGGCCGCCAGCGGCAAGATCGCATTCGCATCTTCGTTTGCGGTCTTCGCGGCAGGAAGAGCCTTCGAGATCATCAGAAACTCTATCTGCTATCCTCATCTGAATGTCAAGGTATGTGCCACCCATGCAGGCCTCTCGGTAGGCGAAGACGGCGCATCGCACCAGTCAGTCGAAGATGTAGGCATCATGAGAACATTGCCAAACATGCAGGTATTCGTACCGTGCGACCAGTATGAAGCTGCGGCAGTAGTAGAACATGTCGCAAACATCGACGGTCCATGCTATGTCAGACTGGGAAGAGGAAAGGTCGAAGACGTTTATAACGAAGATACAAAGTTCGACTTCACCAAAATCGATGTCCTCAGGAAAGGAAACAAAGTCGTACTGTTCGCCATGGGCCTGATGGTCCAGGAAGCCCTCAAGGCTGCCGAAGAGCTCGATGCGACGGTCGTCAACGTATCTACCCTGAAACCTCTCGATGAAGAAGGGATCAAGGAACTCCTCAGGACTCATGAAAAGGCATATGCCTGCGAGGAACACTCCATCATCGGCGGTCTGTTCTCAGCCATCTCCGAAGTGAAAGCCAAGACAGACATCACGACTCCTGTCTATCCGATAGGCATCAACGATACCTTCGGCGAATCAGGAAAAGCCAAGGATGTCCTCAAGAAATACGGACTTACCGCAGAACATATCCTGGAAGTCGTGAAAGGATAACGATCGGTCAAGACAAAACAAAAGGGTGTCGCAAGACACCCTTTTCTTTCATCATTCGTTCCGTTATTTAATTCCCAGCGCATTCTCGTAGGAAGTATCGAGATGCTGGCGCATGCTGAAGATCGCTTCATCGGTATCCTTCATCCTTATCGCTTCCAGGATCTTCCTGTGGGCATTCACCGCATCCATGCGGTGTACTTCTATCTCGAAAGTCCTGTGGCGGTAATATCTGAAAGAATTGGCCAGCAGTTCGCCGATGTCTATCAGCAGCGAGTTTCCCGTACACTTGAACAATGTTCCATGGAAAGCTTCATCACAGTCAGCCATCTTTTCCGCATTCTTTTCCTTCACGGCCTTTTCGAAACGCTTCTGCGCGTTCTCCAGCAAAGCATAATTCTCATCGCTGTAATTGGCTATGAACAGTCTTATCGCAAGTATTTCAACGGATATCCTTATCTCCATGAAATCCCTGAGATTGTCGATGGTCAGCTTGTTTTCCTGAGGATCGGCGTTCCTTGACTTCACGTAAGTCCCGCTTCCCTTTATGACGTCGACGACGTTCCTCGCCTGAAGCATGCTGACGGCCTCTCTGACGGTTGATCTGCTCACGTTCATCTGTTCACAAAGCTCTTTCTCGGTAGGAAGCTTGCTTCCGATCTCGAGATCATTGTCTTCGATATAACTGAGCAGATAGTCGTATACTACCTGCGACTGTCTGTTTGCCGTCATAGACCTGCTCCTCCGTCTACATTGATGATAGATCCCGTCATGAAACTGTTCTCGTCTCCGGTCACAAAGAGTACAGCCTGCGCTATCTCTTCGACCGTACCGATGCGTTTCATCGGGATGTTGTTTCTGAAGATCCTGTAAGTCTCTTCCGGGTCGTCCGTTGCCTCTATCCTTTTCTCAAGAGAGGGTGAATAGACCATGCCCGGGCAGATGCAGTTGATCCTGACGCCCGTATCCGCATGATCCATGGCCATCGCCCTTGTAAGCGAGATGACCGCGCCTTTGCTGGCGGAATAAAGAGCCCTGTTCTTCGGACCGATGAGTCCCGCTATCGAAGCTATGTTGACGATGTTTCCTCTGCCGTTTTTAAGCATATGTTCCAGAAACATCTTCGACAGGAAGAACACGCTCTTCACATTGACATCGAACGCTTCGTCGAAATCCTTCTCGCTGAAATCAAGGACCGTCCCCGCCGGGACTATGCCTGCACAGTTTACCAGGATATCGACCTTTCCCAGTGTTCTTACTGATTCTTCATAAAGATATCTGACATCCTCCATCTTCGCCAGATCGGCTCTGATGAAAGTTGCCTTCGAATCATACTTCTCATTCAATTCCCTGGCGACTTCCTCGCCCTTCAAAGAGGCACCGTGTATTATCACATCGGCACCGTTTTTCATGTATGATTCGGCAGTGGCCTTTCCGATCCCCGCACTGGAACCGGTGACGACCACGTTCGTGTTGCGGTAATCCATTACAGATGCTTCAGATTGTCCTTGGCGTATTCTACATAAGGCTTCAGGGCATTCCTGATCTGCTCGAATTCCTCTTCGGAAGCTCTGCCCAGAGGCATCAGCGCATCGCCGCAGCCTCTTCCGATGCATTCAAGGGCAGCCTTGAGCCTTCTCGGGAACTGCGAACCGGTGATGGACATCCATATGGTATAGACCATCCTCTGCAGATCCATGGCTTCCTGATATTTTCCTTCCTTGTGCAGATCCCAGATCTTCACGGACAGTTCAGGGAACAGACCCAGGATGGCGGCGATCTCTCCGTCAGCACCCATGAGATACGTATTCTCAGGCATCTCGTCGGTAGCCGCGAAGATCAGACCTTCCTCATGACACTTCTCGTACATCGCCGCAAAACCGTCGATGCTTCCTCTTGACTGCTTGATGCCCACAAGATTCTTTATCCCTCTGAGCATCCTGTATGCGTCGTCAGGCTTCACCTCGTTCTGAGGGATGACGTTGTAGATGATGATAGGAAGATCCACCGCTTCCGATATCGCATCATAGTAACGGTAGTTGCCGTCGGCATCCGTACCGCCCAGATACTGGATAGGCGTGATCATCAGCGCATCCGCACCGGCTTCTTTCGCTTCCTTCGCAGCCTTGATCGCATCCCTGGTGGAATGCCTGATGATGCCGGCAACGATCGGAATGTTCCTGGTGTTCTCTTCCTTGATGATCTTGATCATGAGATTCCTCTCGTCGTCATGGATGGCGCAGCCCTCTCCCGTAGATCCGCCCGGAGATATTCCGTGCACGCCCGCGTCCATGATGAACTTCGCCTGCTTCCTGAATTCCTCGGCATTGAAAGTGCCGTCGGGATTGTAGGGAGTAACCACCGGAGCGATTATTCCGTACAGATAACTGTATTGTTCTCTTTTATTCATGTTAACCACCTAAGTAAGCCTTTCTGATCTCATCGGATTCGATGAGTTCGCTTGATTTGCCGCTGGTTGAGATCACGCCGTTTTCCAGTACGTATGTGCGGCTGGAGATGGACAGAGCCATGTAGGCATTCTGCTCGACCAGAAGTATAGGTATATTCTTTTCCTTGTTGATCCTGACGATCACCTTGAACACGTCATCGACGATGACAGGCGCTAGACCCAGCGAAGGTTCGTCGAACATGATCAGCTTCGGATCGGACATCAGACCTCTGGCTATCGCCAGCATCTGCTGCTCGCCGCCTGACAAAGAACCCGCAAGCTGCGTCCTTCTTTCCTTCAGTCTCGGGAACAGATCGAACTGCTCCTCCATCATCTTCTGCATCTCCGCCTTCGAATATGATTTCGAATAGGCACCCATCTCAAGGTTGACCTCTACCGAAAGGTCAGGGAACACGAGTCTTCCCTCAGGGACATAGACGATGCCTCTGTCCACCACCTTGTGGGTAGGAAGCTTCTGTATCTCCTCACCCTGGAAAGTTATCGTGCCCTTCTTCGGATGTCTGAGACCCATGATCGAACGCATCGTCGTCGTCTTGCCGGCGCCGTTTGATCCGATGATGGAAACTATCTCTCCGTCATAGACATCCAGGGAAATATCGAACAGTGCCTGGACTTCGCCATAGTATACGTCGATGCCGTTCAGACTCAGTATTTTGTTTTCCATGCTATTTCACCTTGTACCTTTCTCCCAGATACGCCTTGATGACTTCAGGATTGGTCTGGATCTGCTGAGGTGTACCCTCGGCTATCTTCGCACCGAAGTTCACGACCGTGATCTGATGCGATACGTTCATGACGACGTCCATGTTGTGTTCGATGAAGAACAGAGTCTTTCCTTCGGAATGTATCCTCATCAATAGATCGACGAATTCCGCTCTTTCCGAAGGGTTCAGACCTGCGGCAGGCTCGTCGAGCAGCAGCAGTTCAGGATCCATCATCAGAGCCCTTGCGACCTCCAGGACCTTCTTGTTTCCGTAAGGAAGATTCTTGACATATTCATCTTTGATGTCGGATAGTCCTACATACTCTATGAACATCTCGGCCTTCTCCTTCAGCATCTTCTCCTCTTCCATCAGGCCCTTGGGATTGATGATCGAAGGGAAAAGATCCAGTTTCGTCAGCTGATGACCGCCGACCATGACGTTCTCAAGGGCAGTCATCGTATCGTAAAGCTTGATGTTCTGGAAAGTCCTTCCGATGCCCAGCCTTGCGATCTCATGGGTCCTGAGATTGGTTATGTCCTGGCCCTTGAAGAATATCTGACCGCTCGTCGGATGATATACGCCTTCGATCATGTTGGTGGCAGTGGTCTTACCCGCTCCGTTTGGACCGATCAGGGCATGAATCTCATGCACCTCGACCTTCATCGAAAGATCGTTGACGGCAGTCAGACCGCCGAACTGCTTGGTTATGTTTCTAAGTTCCAGCATCGCCGTCATCCTAAGCCACCTCCTTGCCTTTGTTCATCTTCTTCTGAACAAATCTTACCGCCTTCTGGAAAAGCGACCACAGTCCGTCAGGAACGAAGATCGCCATCAGCAGACAGATCGAACAGAACATGACCCAGTAG